>JAUWOI010000113.1 GCA_030612185.1 Anaerolineae bacterium | reverse complement strand
GACCAGGTTGGGCAAAATGGGGCTGGTTTCCCCAGTTATGATAATAGGTGAGTTGTCTGCGGATTGCGCTTGAATACGCCGAATGGTATCGTATGAGCCACGCGTGGCTTTAGCCATCAAAATGCCACAAAACAATACCTTACGGTCTGAGAATGGGCCGTAGGCACGGATTCCATTCCGCGCAGTAACTGCGCTGCGGAAAGCGCGGCTACATTGTTCAGAACCGAGCCGCAAATAATTCATCTATCCATCACAGACCAGGGAACCACCCCTCAAAATGAGAATTGCTGAATGACTAGTGATGCAACACCGGTCATTAGGGCACTGCTTGACCATCCAGTACAGCCTGACGGTTTGGTGCTCGCAGCCCATTGTCTTGCCGAACGCCCAAAAGGTGTAGAAGCGAGTGTGCAGCATGAAGTGATTTCAGAACTCAAAGTGCAGTTCCTAAGCGCAGAAGAGGATCAGATAGATGAGTTTGCGAAAGCACTGGGTGCAATTAGGGGCAGCAATATCACTGCCTTTATGAGGAGCCAGATAGGTGGTGAATCGCTAGAAAAGCAGATAGCAGCGATTAGGACGCTAGGACATACCCGAGAGGACGATCCCGAAATTGAGCAGGTAAGAGATGACTTGATCCGAGTGTTGGAAGCCAACAGTGAGTTTGAGAAGATGGTAGCTGCGAGAGAGTCACTGGCTCAAGTCGGTGATCCTAGATTCCTTGGTCCTGAGCCTATTATGGTGCAAATCCCTAGACATTCACTCGGCGAGATTACATCTCTCAACGCACTTAGAGAGCTGATTGTCCCCCCGGAGTGGCGAAAAGCAGATAGTCTTGAGCAACGGCTCGCGTTGGTGCCAAGGATTATCGACTTCTCACTCTATGTTCTATGGCATGTGATTAGGCGGCGGGAGACGGAAGTCTACCTCGATGCATTTGAGATCAGTAAGTATCCGATTACCAATGTACAGTATAGTCGATTTGTTGAAGCTAGGGGGCATTCGATACCTAAGAATTGGATAGAGGGTACGTTTGCTGCTGAGGAAGCAACTCATCCGGTTGCTTACGTCTACCAGTCACACGCAGCCAATTTCTGCGAGTGGCTAAGTGATCAGACTGGGAAGAGGTACCGGCTGCCTACTGAATGGGAATGGGAGGTGGCGGCCAGAGGCATAGAAGCTAGGCAGTATCCCTGGGGAAATGAGTTCGATGAAGACAAGTGTAATACCCTAGAATCGCAGATCTTGGGAACTACTCCGGTGGGGATCTACCGAGCGAATGAGAGTCCATATGGGGTGTGTGATATGAGCGGTAACGTCTGGGAAATAACCCGCGGTTTTACGCTCTTTGGGTTTCTTAACTTGATGCTGATTTTCTTCGCTTGGGCCGGCTGGCAAGCATGGAGGAACCCCTCTTTCGGGCCCGTTTCCGTTCGCGCTCTGACCATCATTGGCGCTGCCAGCTGGGTGATCATTTGGATTCTTTCGACACTGATGGGTATGAACCGCACAGTGTCACGAGGAGGAGCATGGTATGTCCCAGCCAGCCAAGCCACCTGCTACCACCGCCAAGGCTACTACAGCCCTACCGGACTAGTCCGCGGATTTCGCTTCCGCGGATTTCGCTGCGTAAGAGAGCTATGATTACCTCAATCACCGGAGATCAGACCTGAATCGTTATCTTCACTGACCCTCCCCCGGTTTGGTGGACAGGGAGTTAAGCAAAGGTCAGCGCCTGTTGACAGAAGAGTTGCTCATAGGCCTCCGGGCTGAGATAGTCCAGCGCCGAGTGACGGCGACGCCGATTGTAGAACGACTCAATGTAGAAGAACACGTCCGTCTTCGCCTCGTCGCGGGTATGATACACAAGATGGTACACCCGCTCGCTCTTCAGTGTGCCGAAGAAGCTTTCCATCGGTGCATTGTCGTACCAAGTCCCAACACCATTCATACTGGCGCGGATGCCGTGGTCCTTTAACAATGCCTGATACGACTGATCGGTGTACTGGCTACCCTGATCCGAGTGGTGGATGAGGTCAGCATCTGGCTGACGCTGGAGGAGAGCCATCTCCAGGGCAGCTATGGTCAGGTCACTCGTCATCCGATCCGACATCGCCCAGCCGACAATGCGTCGGGCGTACAGGTCCAGGACGGCGGCCAGGTAGAGCCACCCTTCCAGTGTGGCGATGTACGTGATGTCCGGCAACCACTTCTGGTCCGGCCGGTCGGCTTCGAAGTCACGTTTCAGCAGGTTCGGAGCCACCGGATGGGCCCTGTTGCGCTTCGTCGTGACTTTGAAACGCTTGCTCTGCTTCGCTCGGAGGTCACGCAAACGCATCAGACGGGCGATTCGGTTCTCGCTGCAGGCCACGCCCTGGTTCTTGAGCTCACGGCAGATGCGCGGACTGCCGTAGACTCCGTAGTTGTCATTGTACACGATCTCGATCTTCTCGACCAGTTCTCGGTTCGCCATCTCCCGCGCACTGGGAGGCCGTTTGCGCCAAGCATAGTAGCCGCTGGGCGACACATTCGACACCTTGCACATGAGGGTGACCGGGAACTCGTCCCGCTGGTCTTTGATGAACTGGAATCTCATTGGCTTGGGTGCGAGAAGATGGCGACTGCTTTTTTTAGAATGTCCCGCTCCTGGCGCAGTATCTTGTTCTCCCGCTCCAGTTGGCGGATGTGTTCCTGGTCCGGCGTCAGACGGCCGTGGCCGGGGAAGGCGTGTTCACCTTCTGCTGCGAACTCCTGCTTCCAGCGGCCAAGGCAGCCAGAGCCGATACCCAGGTCGCGTTCAATCTGGGCCGCGCTCTTGCCGCTTGTCTCTAGCAAGCGGACTGCTTCGAGCTTGAATTCACGTGTGTAGTTCTTTCTGGTCTTTGTCATCATATTTCTCCGAGAGTGGTATTATACACGATCTTGGCTTATTGTCGTGTCCACTTTCTCGGGGGAAGATCATGATGACCATTCGCACGCCAGGGGAAGGTGCTGTCACTCCTGCACCGGGAGGATAGGAGTTGATGTTTCGGACAAAGCGTGCTATCATCTCACCTATATGAACGCACAGTTGTCAAAGATCATTCGACCTTTGCCGGTCATCCCCCGTACCGATGGTACGGTTTCGAGCGAACGGGTCGCACCCACTCAATGAAGCCGACCCCGAGTACCGAGTGAGTTTGTGTGAGTCGCCTTGCGTGGGCTCGTTGGCTTTGGTTGAATGTCCTGGAGCGGGCGGCTTATCTCGGGGGCGTCATATTTCCCATCCCGCCCCTCGGTCTGGCACTGGATCGTAAGACTGTAAACAAGAGAGGTCCTTCATGCCCCGACTAACCGAACAGGAACAACAAGAGATCATTCGCTATATCGAAGCCGACAAGCCCCTGCCGGACAAGTACCGCTTTCTGCTCTTTGAGGACAAGCGCGAGGTGGAACTGGTCTGGAACGGCAAGACGAGCGAGGTCTGCAATATCGTCCTGCCCTTTCAGGTGATCGAGCAGGTGGACGAACCGCGCGCCGAAAGGGACACCCGCTTGCAGATGAGCCTGTTCGACCTGGACGCCCGCGGCCGCCAACTCAAGGGCTGGACGAACAAACTCATCTGGGGCGACAACAAGATCATCCTCTCATCGCTGAAGAACGGCCCCCTGCGCGAGGAGATCGAACGGCAGGGCGGCCTCAAACTGATCTACATTGACCCGCCCTTTGACGTGGGGGCGGATTTTACGATGGACATCCAGATCGGCCCTTCGACAGGCTCAGGGCAAGCTCACACCTTTACCAAAAAGCCCAATATTCTGGAAGAGATCGCCTACCGCGACACGTGGGGCCAGGGTGCGGATTCCTATATTGCCATGATGTATGAGCGGCTGGTGCTGATGCGCGATTTGCTGGCCGAGGACGGGAGTATTTATGTGCATTGTGATCCTCGCGTAAACAGCATGATTAGAATGGTGCTGGATGAGGTTTTTGGTAAAGGTGGAGATAACGACAAAGCGGGATTTAGGAATGAAATTTCTTGGTGTTATACAGGTGGTCGAGTACCCAAGGTAGCTTATGGTCGCCGCCATGACACGATTTATTTCTACACTAAATCAGCCAACTGGATTTTTAACTATGAGGCGATCATGTCGCCGTTAGATGATGAGCAGAAAGCGCGATACAAGTATGAAGACGAAAACGGGCGCTATAGATTGATTGGCCGCTTCTTGAAAGATAGTCCAATAAAAGGGGCTCGTGATGTATCTCCAGAGTGGGAAGTAAATCATCCTGAACTTGTGATGCGATATTACATGAAGGAAGGGACGCTGTGTCTCGATTATTGGAATGATATTCACCAGTTGAACCAAGTAGCAAAAGACAGAACAGGGTATCCAACACAAAAACCGGCAGAATTAATCGAACGCATAATAATGGCCTCCTCCAACGCAGGCGATCTGGTCGCCGACTTCTTCTGCGGCTCCGGCACCACCGCCGCCGTGGCCGAAAAACTTGGTCGCAAGTGGATCGTTTCCGATCTCGGCAAGTTTGCCATCCACACCACGCGCAAGCGTTTGATCGGCGTGCAGCGAGCACTGAAAGCCGATGGCAAGAACTACCGCGCCTTTGAGATCCTCAACCTGGGCAAGTACGAGCGCCAGCACTATATTGGCGTCAACCCCAACCTGCGCGAGGCGGAGCAGCAAAAGCAGTTGGAGCAAAAGGAAGCCGCCTTCCTCGACCTGATCCTGCGCGCCTACCGCGCCGAAAAGACCACCGGCTTTGCCGCCTTCCACGGCAAAAAGGCCGGGCGGTTGGTGGCGGTGGGGCCGGTCAACCTGCCGGTGACGCGGTTGTTCGTGGAAGAGATCATCCTGGAATGTCGCCAGAAGCACATCACCCGCGTGGACATTCTGGGCTTTGAGTTCGAGATGGGGCTGTTCCCCAACGTGCTGGACGAAGCCCGCGCCAAAGGCATTGACATCGCCCCCAAGTACATCCCCGCCGAGGTGTTCGACAAGCGGGCGGTGGAGAAGAACCAGGTGGTTTTTCACGACGTGTCATTCATCGAGGTCAAGCCGCATCTATCATCCCCCCAGAAGGGGGGAACGAGGGGGGTCGCGGTGGAACTGACCGACTTTTCAGTCTTTTATTCGCAGGATTCCATCGCCGCCGCCGAGGTGTCCCTCAAAAACAAAAAGAGCAAGAGCGTGGTGGAGCGGGGGCAGATCGTCAAGGTGAGCAAGGACGCGCACGGCATCGTCAGCCGCGAACTGCTCACCCAGAACTGGACGGACTGGATTGATTACTGGGCGGTGGATTTCAACTTTGAGAGCAAGCGCGAGATCGTCCGAGTGAAGAACGAAGAAAACGGCGAATGGGAAGAGCGCTGGACGGGGGATTTCATCTTTGAGAATGAGTGGCAATCCTTCCGCACCAAAAAAGACCGCTCGCTGGAACTGACCAGCGTCTTTCACGAATG
The DNA here is from genome assembly GCA_030612185.1 of Anaerolineae bacterium. The sequence continues at coordinate 4,686 of JAUWOI010000113.1, read as the reverse complement.
TGAGCCGGGGCGGCGCAAACTGGCGGTCAAGGTGGTGGACATCTTTGGCAATGACACGATGACGATCGTGGAGGTGACGGTATGAGTGAGCCAATTCCTGTTAATCCTGATATACTCAAATGGGCCAGAGAAACAGCCGGGTTAGGTGTAAATGATGTGGTCCAAAAGATGGATCGCAAACGTGTTACGGCGGAGACTGTCCTGTCCTGGGAGAATGGCGAGGGCAGCCCATCATATCCCCAATTGGAACGTATCGCCTACAAAATTTACAAGCGGCCACTGGCGCTGTTTTTCTTCCCAGAGCCGCCGCAGGAAGAAACGCCAAAACAATCATTTCGCACTTTGCCCGAGTATGCAATCGAACGGCTGCCGGAACGGATACGCTTCCTGATCCGCAAGGCGAGAGTAATGCAGCTCAATCTCGCCGAACTCTACGACAATGCCAACCCGGCCTCACGGCATATTGTCCAAGACTTGTCATTTGACCCCAGGGTGTCATCCGAACAAATGGCTGCCACAGTTCGCGATTACCTGGGAATCGATTTGGTCAGGCAAAGGCAATGGAGGAACAGCAAGGAGGCCCTCAAAGTCTGGCGGGATGCGCTGGAAGAACACGGCGTCTTTGTCTTCAAAGACGCCTTCCGGGTCGATCTGTTCTCAGGCTTTTGCCTGTATGATGAACAATTCCCCATCATCTATGTGAACAATAGCCAGCCGAAGAACAGGCAGATATTCACGCTTTTCCACGAGTTGGCGCATTTGCTGTTTCGAACTGGCGGCATTGATACACCACTCGACGATTATCTCGATCACCTGGATGGAGACAGTCGCCGAATCGAAGTTCTCTGTAATCGGTTCACCGGAGAGTTTCTTGTCCCCGGGCGAGACTTTGAGCAGAGAATAAGTGACATAGACGCCATCAATGACGAATCGATCCAAGAACTGGCCGAGATTTATCATGTCAGCAGAGAAGTCATTCTCAGAAAACTGCTTGACAGGAAATTAGTTGAGCAAGCAGTTTACGAAGAAAAAGCCCGAGACTGGACACAATCTGCCAAAACGAGTTCGGGCAAGGGCGGCGACTATTACAGGAACATTGGCGCCTATCTTGGAGAGCGATACTTGGGGACAGCTTTCAGCCGGTATTATCAAAATAGAATCTCCGTCGAACAATTGGCGGATTATCTGGGGGTGAAGGTCAAAAATGTACCTGGCATGGAAAATCTGTTGTTCCCCAGAGGGGCGACAGCATGATCTATGTATTCGATAGCAGCCCTTTGATCGATCTATTCAGGTACTATTACCCGGATCGCTTCCCGTCGCTTTGGGAAAACGTAACTACCCAGACAGGGCGAAAAATATCACACGGATTAACACGGATTGGACGGATAGACACGGATTTTCGGAGATTTCAGGTGCACGCAGACAAAGTGAGTAAAATCGGCGTTAGTTTGCATCCCAGGGCCGCCTGTCGGTGTCCGGTTCAGAAAAAAATCTGTGAAAATCCGCAGAATCTGTGTCATCCGTGTTCCATCCGGGCTATGTCTGGGTAGATACGAGATTTTCAAGATTACTCATTTCCAGATGCTTATCAGGAAGAAGGAACGGCTAAATGGGAAACCTGTTGCCGACCCGTTCGTGATTGCCAAAGCCAAGATACAAGAAGAAGGGTGTGTCGTCACACAAGAGGTCAAGAAACCGAATGCGGCCAGGATTCCCAATGTATGCGAGCACTTTGACATACCGTGCCTGAACCTGGAAGCGTTTATGGAAAATGAAAAGTGGAGATTTTGAGAATATGGCTCTACATCCTAACTTTCCCGAATCGCCCTATGCCATCCTCGACCCGGTTCTCCGCTGGTTCCCGGCGGATGAAGCCCTGCGCGAGACCAGCATGGACAAACTCATGCCTCCGTTGGTCTCGCAACTGCGCCGCAAGGTGAAGGAATGGCGGGACAGCGGCTACGTCGGCGCGACGGACACGAGCAAGAGCCTGCTCAACTGGTGGTTCAACACCCCGCACCTGCTCCCCTCGCCCTCCGGGAGAGGGGCTGGGGGTGAGGGCCTGGCCGAGTTTCAGTATTACTTCGCCCAGCGCGAGGCGCTGGAGACGATCATCTATCTGTATGATCTGGTGGGGGTGCAGGACAAGTACGACCTGATGCGCTTTGACAGTTCCGGCGCGGTCTCCACCGGCATGTTTGACGAGACCTGGCGGCGCTTTGTGATCAAGATGGCGACCGGCTCCGGCAAGACCAAGGTGCTGAGCCTGGTACTGGCCTGGAGTTTTTACCACAAACTGTACGAGCCGGGGTCGGACCTGGCGCGCAACTTTTTGGTGATCGCCCCCAACATCATCGTGCTGGACCGTATTTACAGAGATTTTCAGGGGTTGCGCATTTTCTTTGCAGACCCGGTCTTGCCCGACAATGGCGTGGACGGGCGCAACTGGCGCGACGATTTTCAACTGACCCTGCACCGGCAAGACGAGGTGCGCATCACCCGTCCCACCGGCAACATCTTCCTGACCAACATTCACCGCGTCTATGCCGGGGACGACATTCCCGCATCGGCCGATGACGAGAACACGATGGACTATTTTCTGGGCCAGCATCCTACCGGCGCGACCACCGACTCCAAGGTGGATCTTGGCATGATCGTGCGCGACATTGACGAACTGATGGTGCTGAACGACGAGGCGCACCATATCCACGACCCGCGCATGGCCTGGTTCAAATCCATCGAAGATATTCACAACCGGTTGAAGCAAAAAGGAGCCGCACTCTCTCTGCAAGTGGACGTGACCGCCACGCCCAAACACAACAATGGCGCGATTTTCGTGCAGACCGTGGTTGATTACCCGCTGGTGGAAGCCATCTCGCAAAACGTGGTCAAGCATCCCGTCCTGCCCGACGCCGCCAGCCGCGCCAAACTGGTGGAACGCCAGAGCAGCAAGTACACCGAGAAATACGCCGACTATATTCACCTGGGCGTGATCGAGTGGCGCAAGGCATACACCGAACACGAAAAGATGGGCCAGAAAGCCATCCTGTTCGTGATGACCGACGACACGCGCAACTGCGACGACGTGGCCGCGTACCTCGAAGGCCACTACCCCGATCTGAAAGACGCCGTGCTGGTCATTCACACCAAGAGAACCGGCGAGATTTCAGAAGCGCGGTCGGGAAAGAAAAAGAAAGAACTGGAAGATCTGCGCAAACAGGCCAACGAAATTGACGGGCTGGACAGTCCCTACAAGGCCATCATCTCAGTGATGGTGCTCAAAGAGGGGTGGGATGTGCGTAACGTCACCACCATTGTGGGCCTGCGCGCCTATTCCGCCAAGAGCAACATTCTGCCCGAACAGACCCTGGGGCGCGGCCTGCGCAAAATGTACCCCGGCGGCGTGGAAGAATATGTCAGCGTGGTTGGCACGAATGCCTTTATGGAGTTCGTGGAATCCATCCAGGCCGAAGGCGTGGTGCTGGAGCGTAAGGCGATGGGGGAAGGCACGCAGGCTAAAACGCCGCTGGTGGTGGAGATAGACAAGGAAAACGAGAAGAAAGACATTGCGGCGCTGGATATTGAAATCCCGGTGCTGACGCCGCGCGTCTACCGGGAATATAAGAGCCTGAGCGATCTGGATGTGGGCGCGTTGGGGCACCAACGCGTGGCCTACCTTCAGTTTACGGAAGAGGAACAGCGGGAGATCGTCTTCAAGGACATCACCACCGGCGAGGTGACGCATACCACCTTTCTGGACACGGCCGGCATTGCGGACTATCGCAGCGTGATCGGCTACTTTGCGCGGACCATCATGAAGGACTTGCGGCTGGTCAGCGGCTATGACGTGCTGTACGGCCAGGTCAAGGCGTTTGTGCAAGAGCAGTTGTTTGACCGCCCGGTGGAACTGGAAAGCCCCAACACGCTGCGCAACCTGTCGGAACTGGCCGCCACAAAAACGCTGATTGAGACCTTCAAGAAAGCGATCAACGCCCTCACCATACAGGACAAAGGCGACGCCGAAATCCGCGACTGGATCAAGCTGCGGCAGACGCGCCCCTTCGTGGCCAAGGATCAGGGCTACCTCATCCCGAAAAAGAGCGTCTTTAACCGCATCATCGGCGACAGTCGCTTTGAACTGCTGTTCGCCAGTTTCCTCGAAGACTGCGACGATGTTGTTTCCTACGCCAAGAACTATCTGGCGGTGCATTTCAAACTGGACTATGTGAACGGGGACGGCGATATTTCCAACTACTACCCGGACTTTCTGGTCAAGGTATCGGACAAGCGGATTGTCATTGTCGAAACCAAAGGGCAGGCAGACCTGGACGTGCCGCTGAAGATGGAACGGCTGCGGCAGTGGTGTGCAGACATCAATCGCGTGCAGGCAGAGGTAGAATACGATTTTGTTTACGTAGACGAAGAAAGTTTTGAGCAATACAAACCAAAGACGTTTCGGCAGTTGATGGATGGGTTCAGGGAATACAAAAGGTAGCCACTTCACCGCCCAGGCCGAGGCATACGTCAGGCGGCTGGAGGAAGCGCTCCGAGATACAGCGGACTGAAAGCGGACAGAAAATGAAACTAAAATCAGCGTCCACCTGCACAAACTGGCTTTCCCTCGTTGCCCCCCTGTCCCTCTGTCTCCTGTTTCTCGTCTCCTGCCTCCCCATCTCGCCCCCT
>JAUWOI010000036.1 GCA_030612185.1 Anaerolineae bacterium | reverse complement strand
TGGCAGAGCGGCTATCCCTTCGCAGTCAATTTCGCGCGCGGGTACCCCCGGTATGGCCCTGGCGAATTCTCGGCCGTGGACGTGCTGGCGCGGGGTGAGGCGGACGCGGCGCTGATCCTGGCCTCGGACCCGGTGGCCCATTTCCCCGGCGCGGCGGCCCAGCGGTTGGGGAACATGCCGACCATCGTGCTCGACCCGGCGCCGAGCCTGACCACGCAGGTAGCGCGGGTTGCCTTTCCCACCGCCTGTTACGGCGTGGACGCGGCCGGCACGTTCTATCGGATGGACGGCGTGCCGATCCGGCTCCGTCCGGTGCTTCCCTCCGCCCGCCCCACCGACGAAGAGGTGCTGGGCGATATTCTATCCAGGCTCGCGGCGGACGACGCGCCTGCTCCGGGCAGCGTTTTGAGGTTTTGAATATGAAGCACAAGAGGTATCTACTCCAGGTGATTGGCTCGACGTTAGCCGCGTTGCTTTTGGTCGCATGTAGTGGCGCGCGCCGACTCACACCCACACCTATCTTGTTGATGCCAACGTTAGCGGCCTTACCCGATACATCACCTTCATCCACCACAAACGCCAACACGCCTGCTCCGCCCGAACCATCCGATACTGCTGGGCTTGGCTCGGTCGAACGAGACGTAACCTACTGCACGATTGACGGCGTGGCCCTCAAGATGGATGTGTATACCCCGGGAACGATGACCACCCCGGCGCCGGTAGTTATCTACGTTCATGGCGGCGGTTGGACGAATGGCGACAAGGCATCCGGGGGCGAGCGAGAGAGACAGGAACTATTGGCGCGCGGCTACCTCGTCGTCGCGGTCAATTATCGCCTCGCGCCGGAATTCAAGTTTCCGGCCCAGATTGAGGATGTAAAGTGTGCCGTCCGCTGTTTGCGAGCGAATGGCGCTGCATACAACCTTGACTCTGACCGAATTGGCGCATGGGGTAACAGTGCCGGGGGGCATCTCGTCTCGCTGCTTGGCGTGACCGATGCCAGCGCCGATTTTGAGGGGAGCGGGGGGTACGCTGACCAATCCAGCCGGGTGCAGGCCGTGGTGGATGCATACGGCCCGGCAGATTTGACCCAGGACTTTTCCGGGTTCTCCGCCTGGGGCAATAGGGTATTCGGCGTCACAGAACCATCGTCGCAGATAATTGTGCGCGCTAGTCCGGTCACCTACGTGTCGAGTGACGATCCCCCTTTCCTCATTGTGCAAGGCGAGAACGACACACTGGTACCGCCGAGTCAATCTGAGACCCTTTATCAACATCTGACAGCAGCCGGTGTGCCAGCAACCCTGGTGATGGTGGAAAACGCCGGTCATGGTCTCAATCCCGTCGGTGGCGCGATGAATCCCTCACGCTCCGAGATAACCCAGATCATCGCGGACTTTTTTGACGAGCGCTTGAAATAGCGTCAGCGGGTAGAAGACCGTATGCCCCTGATTGACAAATCGTTCACCTTGAGATAAACTACGAGCCGAGTACCCTACCAGGCTGGTAACTTATCAGGAGGGCAATATGAAATTCGTGGACCGCGAATGGGAACTGGCGACACTGGATCAACTGTGGACCGCTGAACGAGGTCAATTCCTCGTATTGTACGGGCGACGCAGAACCGGCAAGACACGTCTACTGACCCATTGGCTGGAGACCCGCACTCCCCGCGCTATCTACTGGGTCGCTAAACCTACCTCGGCGGCGGTGTTGCTGCGCGGTTTCTCGCAGGCCGTGTACAACTATGCTCATCCTGATGCCCCGGCTGACCTGGGGGTTTACCTATCCTTCGTGGGAGATGGCGCTGGCCCAGGCGCGCGAATTGACTGCTACCGGGCGGCTGGCGCTGTTCCTGGACGAGTTCACCTACACCCTCGACGCCACGCCCGACCTGAGCGGCACGCTGCAAATTGCCTGGGATCAGGGGCTCAAGGACGCTGACCTGTTCCTGGTGTTATCTGGCTCCCACGTGGGAATGATGGAGCGCGATGTGCTGGCCTACCGCGCGCCGCTCTACGGCCGGGCGACCGCCAGGCTATGGCTGCAACCGCTGCCCTTCCGCGCCCTGGCCGAGTTCTTTCCCGGCTACGACGCGGCCGAGCGGGTTGCCGTGTACGCCACCCTGGGAGGCATCCCCGCCTACCTGGAACGGTTCGACCCCAGGCTTTCAGTCTCCGAGAACATCAAGCAAGTCATTCTTACTCCCACCAACCTGATGCAGGAAGAGCCGCTTTTTTTGTTGCAGGAGCAACTGTCGGAGCCACGGAACTATATGGCGATTCTGGAGGCCCTGGCGCACAATGCCCGCACGCCGTCAGAGATCGCGACCTCGTCCGGGGTGGCGGCCGCGCACGTCAGCAAGTACCTGGGCGTGTTGCAGTCGCTGCGCCTGGTGCGTCGTGATGTGCCGGTCACCGTGCGGCGCCCGGAGCGCAGCCGCAAAGGACGCTACGTCATCACCGATCCCTATCTGCGCTTTTACTTCCGCTTCCTGGCCCGCCGGCAGGAAGAGATCGCGCTGGGACGTACCACGTACACTTTGCAGGAAATTCAACGTCACCTGATTGACTTTATCGGTACCCACACTTTCGAAGAGTTGTGCCGTGAATGGACCAGCGAGCAGGGGGATGCCGGTCACCTGCCATTTGTGCCGGAGCGAGTGGGAAGCCACTGGGCGCGGGATAGTCAAGTAGACGTGGTGGCGGTCAACTGGATGGACAAGGCGATCCTGCTGGGAGAAGCAAAGTGGTCACGCGATCCCGTGGGACGTAACGTGATCGTGAAATTGGTGGAAAAGAGCGAAAAGGTTGTACCGGAGAGCGATTGGTCGGTGCATTATGCCTTCTTTGCCCGCGCGGGTTTCACCGATGCGGCCCGCGCCGAGGCGTCCAGCGTGAACGCCATCCTGGTTGACCTGGCACGGCTCGACCGTGATCTGGCCGTGGGACAAGTTGCCAACTTGTCTTACCCGGAATGAACGAGATGGTGAAACGATGTTAGGTATCCTCAACGGCCAGGTCTACGATCCCCTGAACGGGGTCAACGGTGAAATACAGGACATCTGGGTGAAGGACGGGCGTATTGTCCCACCAGGGGAGATAGACCGCGAGCGGGCGGAGATCATAGACGCAGCGGGGCTGGTGGTTATGCCTGGTGGGGTGGACATCCACAGCCACATCGCCGGGCCAAAGGTGAACGCTGGTCGCAAGTTCCGCCCGGAGGACCACCGCGCCGACGTGCGCCCCCGGCGGACACTCCCCTCCCCCCTGGAGGGGGGACTGAGGGGGGTCTCCCGCTCCGGCGTGGGCCAGACCGTGCCCACTACCTTCGTCACCGGCTACCGGTACGTCGAGATGGGGTACACGACGGTGATGGAAGCGGCGGTGCCCCCGCTGATGGCCCGCCACGCCCACGAGGAATTGAACGACACTCCACTCCTGGACAAGGGAGCCTACGTCCTGATGGGCAACAACTGCTTCCTGATGGGTTGCCTGCGAGATGAGGAGCGGGAAAAGGCACGGGATTACGTGGCCTGGCTGCTGGGGGCGACGAAGGGGTACGCCGTCAAGATCGTCAACGCCGGTGGGGTGGAGAACTGGAAGTGGGGGCGGAACGTCTCCGGGCTGGACGACGAGGTGGCGGGCTTCAGCGTGACGCCCCGCCAGATCATCACCGCGTTGGCCGACGTCAGCGCCGAGTTGGGGCTGCCCCACGGCCCCCACATTCACACCAACCGGCTGGGCCAGCCGGGCAACGTCAGCACGACGCTGGAGACCATCGCGGCGCTGGAGGGGCGGCGGGCGCACCTGTGTCACCTGCAATTCTCCAGTTACGGCGGCGGCGATGGCAACCCTCTCCGCTCTGCGGCGGCGGATGTGGCCCGCGCCGTCAACGGACACCCCAATATCACCGTAGACGTGGGGCAGGTTGTCTTCGGCCCGGCGACGACGATGACCTCCGACGGGCCGCTCCAGTACCACCTGCACCGGCTGACCGGCGACAAGTGGCTGAACCACGACGTGGAGGAGGAGACCGGCGGCGGTGTGGTGCCGATAACCTACCGGCGTCGCAACCTGGTCAACGCCATCCAGTGGTGCATCGGCCTGGAGTTGCTCCTGCTTGTCGAAGATCCCTGGCGTGTCTTTCTGACCACCGACCATCCCAACGGCGGCCCTTTCACCGCCTACCCGGACATAATCCGGCTGGCGATGGACCGGGACTACCGGGCTGAAGTACTGGAGACGCTGCCTGCCCGGGCGCGGAAGCGCACGATCCTGTCCGAACTGGAGCGCGAGTACTCGCTCTACGAGATCGCCACCATCACTCGGGCAGGGACGGCGCGGGCGCTGGGACTGAAGCGCAAGGGCCACCTGGGGGTCGGGGCCGACGCCGATGTCGCCGTCTACAGTCCGCAGGCCGACCAGGCGGCGATGTTCTCCCACGCCTGTTACGTGATCAAGGATGGGCGGGTCGTCGTGCGTGACGGCGAGTTGGTAGAGGACTTCCCCGGCCGGACGTTCTGTGTGGCCCCGCCCTGGGACCATGGGATCGAGGCGGACGTGCGGGCTTACTTCGAGCGGGCCTACACCGTCGCCTTTGAAAACTACCCGGTGCAGGACGAGTACCTGCCCCACAACGAGGTGGTAGCGTGCATATAAACGGCGTCGAAATCGAGGACACCTTCGCCGAGGCGTTCCGCATGTGGGGGGCGCGGCCAATCGTCACGGCGGTCAACCGCAAGTGGGCGCTGACGGCGGCGCAGGCGACCACCGGCTTTGCCACCTCAATCATCGGCTGCGGCTGCGAGGCGGGGATCGAGCGGGAACTATCTCCCGAAGAGACACCAGACGGGCGGCCGGGCGTCAGCCTGATCCTCTTTACCCGTTCGCGTGAGGATATGGAGAGCCAACTGCCGTTGCGGATCGGCCAGGGTGTGATGACCTGCGCCACCACGGCTTGCTACAACGGGTTGGACGCGGACGAGCAGGTGGCGGTCGGTAGCAAGTTGCGCTACTTTGGCGAGGGTTTCCAGATCAGCAAGTTGCTGGAGGGGCGGCGCTTCTGGCGTTTACCGGTGATGGAGGGGGAGTTCCTGGTCGAGGAGCAATTTGGCATCCAGCGGGGGATCGCAGGAGGGAATATCATCATCCAGGGTGAGAGCAACGAGGCGGCACTGGCGGCGGCGGAGGCAGCGGTGGCGGCTATGCGCTCCATCGAGGAGGTGGTGCTGCCGTTCCCCGGCGGAATCGTGCGCAGCGGGAGCAAAGCCGGTTCCCGTTACAAATTCCTCATCGCTTCCACCAATGAGCCCTACTGTCCCACGCTGCGTCACCTGGTGGACAGTGGCCTGGCGGAGGGGGTCAACGCGGCGCTGGAGATCGTCGCCTGCGGACTGACCGAGGACGCGGTGCGGGAGGCGATGCGCGTTGGCGTAGAGGCGGCCTGCCGGCCCGGTATCGTACGCATCTCGGCCGGCAACTATGGCGGCAGGTTGGGGCAGTGTCACATACGGCTGTGGGAGATTATGGGGGCGCGATGGGCGTAGAGAACCTCATTTTCTCGGAGATGCAGGGTTTCTACTTGTCGAGTCTTGGTTGGCATAGATGCCCAAGAGGATCGTATGGGGGATGAAATCAATGGCTACCCGCTCGATGCTTTACAGTCGTGGCTGATCGTCATCACTCTGGTCACATTCCTAGCGTATGGGTATGACAAGGCAATCGCTGGTTCGAAGTGGACGCGTGTGCCCGAGAAAGTGCTACTTGCGCTCACCTTCGCTGGCGGCACAATCGGCGCGCTCGTAGGGATGCAGTTATTTCACCACAAGACGGCAAAAACAAGATTCCGTCTCAAATTCTGGTTGGTTTCAATCGCTCAGATCGTTCTGGTCGTTGCTTACTACGTATGGATCAGGCGGTAGAGGGTTTAATTCTCCTTCCGTAGGGCAAAGCAATGGTTAGAAAAGTTGGAGTTTTTCCACATGATCCACATTGGTTAAAACCGTTCAAGTTGGAAAGTAGAAGTCGCAGGGAAGTGATTATTTTATGGGTGAGGTAACTCTGTGCCTGAGGGAATCGACCACCATACCCATCGAGGCCGATAGTATCCGTCCCGACCATTTTGCCGGCCGCAGCCGGGCGGAGATCGAGGCTCTTCCGGCCTATTATGGCCGGCGAAAAGTGACGTTGGGTGACCTGTTTACTGTGGAGGGTGAGCGCTCAGACAGCATCGTCGTCGAGGGCGACCGTTCGGCTGAGTGCTCACGGCGAAGCCTGCGCCACGTCAAGCGCATTGGCCAGGGGATGAGCTGGGGGCGGATCACCATCCACGGCGACGCAGGGCCGCACCTGGGAGCGGAGATGCGCGGTGGGGAGATTCTCGTCAATGGGGACGTGGACGGTTGGGCCGGCGCGCAGATGTCCGGCGGTCTCATCCGGGTGCGTGGGAACGCCGGCCCGATGCTCGGCGGGGCCTATCCGGGGGAAAAGCGCGGCATGTGCGGTGGGGTCATCATCGTAGAAGGGGACGCTGGCCCTCGCGCCGGGGAGCGTATGCGCCGGGGGCTGATCGCCGTTCAGGGCAACGCGGGCGAGTTTGCCGGGGCGCGGATGATCGCTGGTTCCATCTTTGTCTTTGGCACGCTGGGGGCGCGGGCCGGGGCGGGGATGAAGCGCGGCACTATCGTCGCCCTGGGCGGGCTGGCGGACGGTCTCCTGCCTACGTTCTGTTATGCTTGCTCCTACCGTCCCACCTTCCTGCGCCTCTACCTGCGCCGCTTGCAGGAGTGGCACCTGCCGGTCGCTCAGGAGCAGGTCGAGGGGCTATTCCGTCGTTACACCGGCGACATCACAACACTGGGGAAGGGGGAAATCCTGATATATGATCAGCGTGAATGAGAGAGCAGCCGAAATCGTGCGACGAATGATCGCCGACGCAGAACCACTGGGACTGGCGGTGACACGTCTCCCCAACGGGGCCACGGTGGTGGACGCCGGGGTGGAGGTTCCTGGGTCATTGGAGGCGGGCCGGCTCTTCGCCGAGGCTTGTATGGGTGGGCTGGGACAGGTCAGTTTCTGCGAACTCACTTTCTCAGAAACCGGGTTTTTTCCTGAAAACCCGGTTTCTTCTGACTCTATCACCGGCGACGTGTGGCTGCCGGGTGTGACCGTCTCTGTGAGCCACCCGCCGCTGGCCTGCATAGCCGCGCAACTGGCTGGCTGGCCGGTAAGAGGGGGCGACGTATCGGATCCCTACAAGGCGATGGGCTCCGGCCCGGCGCGGGCGCTCTACGGGGTGGAGGAGATTTTCGAGCGGCTGGGCTATCGGGACCAGGCGGACGTGGCGGTGTTCTGTCTGGAGGGGTCTCGGCTGCCGCCGGAGGAGGTGGCAGAGGACGTGGCCGGCAAGTGCGGCGTCTCCCCGGACCGTCTCTACGTCTTGATCGCCCCGCCCGCCAGCCTGGTCTGCGCGGTGCAGGTGGCGGCGCGGGTGGTGGAGTCGGGGTTGCACAAGATGATAGAGGTCGGTTTCGACGTCCGCACAGTGCTCTCCGGCTTTGGTACCTGCCCCCTGGCCCCCGTCGCGGCGGACGACCTGTGGGCCATCGGGCGCATGAACGACGCCGTCCTCTACGGCGGGCGGGCCTGGTACACAGTGCGCACGGACGATACGCAGATCGAACCGGTCATTGAGCAACTGCCCTCCTCGGCGTCGCGGGATTATGGCACTTCCTTCTACGACCTGTTCCAGCGTTACGATTGTGACTTTTACAAGATTGACCCGCTGCTCTTCAGCGCGGCGGAGATCTTCATCAACAACCTGACCAGTGGCCGCACCTTCCACGCCGGCCGGATAAACTGCGAGATGGTGCAGAGGGTCTTGCTGGAATGAAGATCGGTATTTTGGGGCCACAGGGAGGCTGGCACGTGACGGCCCTGCAATCGGCGCTGGCCCGGCGGGGCATCGCCGCGCCCTGCTTTCCCATCACCCAACTGACGGCCCGGCTGGCGGCCCGGCCCTATCTGGCCGCTACCGGCGAGCCGCTGGACGAGTACGATATCCTCTTTGTGCGCACTATTCCCGGCGGCTCGCTGGAGCAGATCATCTTCCGCATGGATGCGCTGCACCGGCTGGAGAACGCTGGGGTGCATTTCGTCAACTCGCCAACAGCCATTGAGCGCACGGTGGACAAATACTACACCTCGACGCTCCTGGAGGACGCCGGCCTGCCCACGCCGCGCACGATTGTCACCGAGCGGTTCGACGAGGCGCTGGCTGCGTTCCACGAACTGGGCGGCGACGTCGTCGTCAAGCCCCTCTTCGGCTCTGAGGGGCGAGGCATGGTGCGCGTCTCGGACCCAGACATCGCTCATCGGGTCTTCCGGGCGCTGGAGTTGTGCCGTTACGTCTACTACCTCCAGGAGTTCGTGCCCCACGGCCGCCAGGACATCCGCGTCTTCGTGGTCGGCGGGCGGGCGGTGGCGGCGATGGTGCGCCGGGGCGAGACCTGGAAGACGAACGTGGCGCAGGGCGCTAAGGCGGAACCGCTGGCGTTGGATGACGAACTGCGGGAGATGGCTCTCCGGGCGACCCGGGCGCTGGGGGCCGACTACGCCGGTGTGGACATCCTGCCCATCGAGGGCGGGGGCTACACCGTGATCGAGGTCAACGGCATCCCCGGCTGGCGGGCCTTGCAGGCGGCGACCGGGGTGGACGTGGCAGACCGGCTGGTGGAGTACGTGCTGGGGAGAAGCACGAATTGGAGACATTTGGTTCCGGCCTGTCCAGGTTAGGTTTCGGGACAAGTACATTGCGGAGGAAGGAGATGTTCAGATTCCAGGCCAAAACCAGGGTTGTCTTTGGTGTAGATGCTGCAAAGACGGTGGTTGATGCGATAAGGGAATTGCTTGAGGACATAGGCTTCGACCAGAATCTAGAGTCGTTAGGAGTTGAAAAGGAATCGTTTCCGAATCTGGCAGAAATCTGCATGGCGGATGGTTGTACCCCGTTTAGTCCTCGAACGATAGATGCTGAGGGGTTTATCGGGCTTTATGAGAGAGCATACGTTTGAGGAGGTAGATAGGGGACTACCCCAAGCCCCTGTTGGGGCGCGGTGATCCGGCTACCGGCAGCGCCAACGATGCGCTCGTGGCCTGCCTGGTCCACCACTGGGCTGTGCCGGTCACCGAGCCGACGGTCCACATTGTCAGCGAGCAGGGCGCGGAACTGGGCTGGCCCAACACGCTGTACGTGGAAGTGGACCTCAGCGGTCGGGAGGGTCAACTTGCCCCAGGATTGAAATACACCCGAACACCCGAACTCCGGCTTGACATAGGGTAGTTTCTTGTGCATAATATATATGAAAGACCAATAGAATAAGCGGCTACCCAGCGGATGGGACCGCGAGGCTGTTAGATCCGTCCTAACGTGGCCGAGCTGCCAGGAGTAATCTCTCAGTAGTTCGGCTTTTTTTGTTCTTTTTCGACCGCCGCACGCCGCACCAAGGCGGATCTTGAGTGTGGTTTCTCACTATGAGAAGCCAGTAGAAGGAGGTGATGCGAGAGCGAGGCACAGGAGGATGAGTGATTGCCAAGAACGGTTTCGGTAGGATTGTATCCTGTCATTCCAGGCTCTGGAGAGCCTGGCAAAAGTACCTGGAGGTGCTAACGTGGAGAAGGAAATTCTGGCAACGATTATGGCGGTGACTTCCAATGTGCAGTACACCACCAGCGATCGTATTGAAGCGTTGACCAAAGGGCACGGGATGCTGAACCTTGGCAGCTCTCAGCGCTGCAAACGCAATGACGTGGGAAATTCTGCAGGGGCGGGACATCTCACTGAGCGATGCGAACCTTGAGAAACTGCCCCTGGATCATGTGGTAGAGATGGGCGTCAAGGCGGCCATGGAGTCAGGCGCTGCGCCAGCGAACGCGGCCGTGATTACTGCCACTCTGCTCCTCTTTGCCGGCACGGCATCTCGCGCTGGCGTGCCCGCCGGCAACCGGAAACTGGGGGCGATGGCGTGGATGCAGGCAGGGGCAGAGCGCGTCCGTGCCATGCTGGTTGACAGCCTACACCAGTTGGCCGTGGTGATTGCTCCCTGATCCGACAGGTCCTGTGTTGAGACGGGCTATACACTCGCGCCTGGAACGCAAAATCTTAAAATTTTAAGGAGTTGAGAGTTTTAGAGGCTATTCGGTCTTGACAGACTGTACTTAGTGTGGTATAATTATTGGTAAACTGATAGTGAAGCGGCTACTCCACGGATGGGACCGCGAGGCTGTAGTACGATCCGTCAAAGTTCAGCCGAGCTGCCAAAGTATTTGCAGTTCGGCTTTTTTGGTTCTCTTGCATTTCCAGATCAGTTTTTCGCCAAGCGAACAACAGAATCAGGGCAACTGAACAAGCGGCTACCCTACGGATGGGACCGCGAGGCTGTACTACAATCCACCCCCATACAGCCGAGCTGCCAAGATATTTGCAGTTCAGCCTATTTGCAGCCCTCTTGTATTTCAGAATCAATTTACCACCAGGCGGGGAATCCCTTCAATAGTTAACTAGCCGGTTACTACTCAGGTGCAACGCACTTTTGCTACAAATTTGCCTGTTCTACGGTGCAATCTACCGGACGAAGTCGCTGAAATGGCAAGAAACAAGTACGTTGCACCTTATGGGTGAGTAGTTACACTAGCCGTATGATTTCAGCGGCTATGTGCTATGTTTTGACTCGTGTTGGATCACACCGATCGCTCTATGTCTCTATCGCGCCAATTGCTAGACGTTATCTATGCTGGCGAGGTAAACGGTTTGCCCTGCATAGTAGGGGAACCTGTCGGGGTCGGGGTGATAGTGTCTCGGTCAGAAAGGAGGTTAGAATTATACAAAAGTGTGCCGTGAACGTATCTGTCTGTAGTTTGATGATCGAAGTAGATTAGATTCCTAAGGAGGGAACAAAAATGGCAGTCTATGAGAAGATGGTTAACGAGGGCGTTGGGGCCGCCAAGTCGGTCCTCGGCGTCATCAGAGAGAAGAGGGGTGGACCCTTCAAGATCGCTGACTGCAAACCCTATGTGGATGCCGTCAACGCGATGAAGCCCGGCGATGGGCAGTCCAAGGAGGTCTTTGACCTGCACGTGGAGTCGGTGAACGCCCACTACAACATTCTGATGGGCCTGACGGATACCATCCGCCCTGAGGATGACCCCTTCGTCGAGCACTATCAGACCCCGCCCATCCTGGAGATCCTCTACGACGAGGATGCAAAGTTCAAGGCGTCCATGGACAAGTTCATTGATGCCGTCGCCAAGAACAAAGCCCTCATCGGCCGTGAGGCAGTGCGACGCTACGGCGGGATGTACGGCATGACCTGCGTGGTGGACTTTGCTATGTCCTGCGGCTCTGTGCCCAATGTGGTCAACCGCATCCTGGTTGACCTGAACATCCCTGAGGACCATAAGAAGACCATCCTGTCCTCCAAGTCCTGGGGCATGAACACTTCCTACGGCTTCGGCGGGGCCTTCCGAGCGGCCCTGGAGGCCGGGAAGACGGCAGCCGAGGCGGAGCAGGCCGAGGTAGACATGATACAGTTCGTCTACCGCGAGCCGGTGGCTGCGCAGAACAAGCTCATGGCCACCCACAACCTGGGCGGGCATGGCCCCCACAGCTCCTTCGACACGGCCAAGTACATGGCCCAGTACAAGGATAAGATGAAGCCCTACGTGCTGGCAGCGCTGAAGGCGGGGGTGCACGAGGCCAACATCGTGACTGTCCCGGCCTACTGCGTCGGCGATGTCGGCCACCACATTGCCCAGTCGGCTTTCAACATGTTCAAGAACGACATGGTCTTCGGCATCTACGAGGCCGTGACGGGAGTCTTGGAGAACACACTACGCCGTGGGCTGGAGCAGGATGCCTACAAGAGCCCCTACGATGTGCTGTCGGTGGCCACCGGCGCGCCGGCCTGCGCGGCGGCCTACATCCTGTGGCTGGATTCCTTCACCGTGCCCATGGTCGTGGACCTGCTGAACAAGCGCTTCTACAACTATGCGGCCATGAACCCCAAGCGCGGCGAGGCGGATGAGCTGCACAACGTTGACACCCTTGACATCCTCATGCGCGGGGAAAAGATCCTGGACATCAGGCCCATCGGCAAGGGCGGGAAGATCAAGGGTATCAAGGTGGACCTCAGCCCCATTAACAACCACGAGGTCGTCATGAACCCGCAGCGTTACACCTACCCGGCCTGCGCCATCACCCAACGCTTCGCGGCCCTGATGCACATGGCTGACTTCCCCTGCTACCTGACGCCTGAGGTCGTCACGGCGACGCTGATGACCAACTGCATCGCCCTCAATCCGGGCGTTCCGGGCTCGCCGGTCAGGGGCTGCAAGCACTGCGCCGTCACCACGCTGATCAAGAGGAACGTGCCTTACGTGAAGGGTATCGGCGCTGGCAAGAAGGGCTACTGTCAGTTCGACGTGGTGGTCTAGCCCAGTATGACGTCTGTTGAGCCCAGGAGGAATACTGTCTCAGCGATGAAATAGTTTTCTCAGCGGGGATTGAGGGAAGTCCTTCAATCCCCGCCCTTCCACTGTGTCTGCTTGAGCAACAGCAAGTTTCAAAGAAAAGGAGATAAGAAATGGCTGAAGTCAGAAAACCAACTGCTATGCAGAAATACTTGGCCGAGCTGGTGGGCACCTTTATGCTGGTCTGGATCGGCCCGGGCGCCGCCGTTGTGGCTGGCATGCTGGGTGTCACAGGGCTGGCGGACGTGCTGGCCATTGCTCTAGCGTTTGGCATCGCCGTGGCCGCTGCCATCTACGTCGTGGGTAAGATCTCCGGCTGCCACATCAACCCGGCGGTGACCATCGCCCTGGCCGTTACGGGACGCTTCCCCTGGAAGGAAGTGATCCCCTACATCATCGCCCAACTGGTCGGTGCTGTCATTGCCTCCCTGCTGTTCGTGGCCTGCCTGGGGACCCAGGCAGCCTCTCTGTTCGGGCTGGGGGCTACCACCTTGAACACTGCGGCCGGGGTGACTATGATCATGGGGTTGATCGGTGAGGCCATCGGCACTTTCTTTTTGATGATCACTATCATGGGCGTGGCCGTGGACGGTCGGGCCCCGGCCGGCTGGGCTGGGTGGATCATCGGTATGATCGTAGCTGGCGTTATCATCACCTTGGGGCCCATGACAGGGTCGTCCCTCAACCCGGCCCGTACCTTTGGCCCCTATATCGGCAACCTGCTCTTCGGTGGGCCGAACCCGTGGGGTCAGTTCGTCGTGGTTTATTGTATCGGGCCAATCCTGGGCGCGGTCGTCGCTGCCTTCCTTTACGATTACATCGCCGGCACGAAGCCCGCATAGTCCCCAATGTGAACAGGGGCCGACATGCTTCTAGTGTCGGCCCCTTTTTGAATTAACCGGAACAAGAGGAGGGGAATGAAGCATGGATTGGAGAGTATTTATTACAACCTTCGGCCTGGTCTTCCTGGCCGAACTGGGCGACAAGACGCAGTTGGCGACCATTACTATGGCTGTCAAGTCACAGTCGCCTATGGCCGTCTTCTGGGGAGCACTGCTGGCGTTGGCAACGGTCACTTTCATAGGCGTGGCCTTCGGTGAAATGTTAACCAGCCTGATCCCCACCGCTTACATCAAAAAGGCAATTGGTGCACTTTTCGTGATCATCGGCATTCTGGTTTTGTTTGGGCATTCGCAGTAATGCCTGGTGACCTTCTTCAGGAGAGAGGGAAGATGAAGAAATTGCTGCTTCAGTTAGACAGCGATAAGTTCGTCAGTGTTTTCGACGCCATAACGGCCTACGACGCAGGTGTGGATCACGTGCTCCAGTACGGCGAGGTCGCGCCGGATGACGTGCGTGATCTGGTCTATGGAGCGATGTTCACCCGGGGCGGAGACGACCTGAAAAACTCGGCCGTTTTCATCGGGGGCTCCGACGTTGCCACCGGCGAGGCGATGCTGAAGGCCACAACGGATGCCTTCTTCGGCCCGGTGCGGGTTTCGGTGATGATGGATTCCAACGGGTGCAACACCACTGCCACCGCCGCTGTGGCGAAGATTCTCTCAGTGGGTGAGGTGGAGGGCAAGAAGGTCGTCGTCCTGGCCGGGACAGGCCCTGTAGGGCTCCGCGCGGCCGCCCACTTCGCAAAAGAAGGAGCGCAGGTGACCCTCACCTCCCGCCGCCTGGCACGGGCGGAAGCGGCCTCGGTATCCATCAAGGAGCGCTTCGGCGTCGAGGTTAGTGCTGCCGAGGCGACCGACGAGGAGGGAGTCCGCGGCGTCCTGGAAGGGGCCTACGCAGTGCTATGTACCGGCGCGGCTGGCATTATGCTGGTGCCGGAGGCGGTCTGGGTGGAGCACTCGACCCTTCACGTGCTTGGCGATGTGAACGCCGTGCCGCCCCTGGGCATTGAGGGGATCAAGCCGCACTGGAGCGGAAAGGAGAAATACGGCAAGGTTATCTTTGGGGCGCTGGGGATTGGCGGTTTGAAAATGAAGATTCATCGCGCCTGCGTCGCCCGTCTCTTCGAGCGGAACGACCTGGTGCTTGATGCAGAGGAGATCTACGCTATCACCAGGGAGATCGGGTGATAGAGCGCGTATCCTGGTCGTCGGCCTGAGCACCCGCGCTATCGCTGAGTCGGCGGTGCGGGGTGGTCACCGGATCGTCACGCTGGACTACTTCGGCGACCGGGACCAGCGGGCGCTGGTGGAGAACCACGCGCTCTTACGGGACTTCGCTCTCCCCTTCAGCGCCGAAGCGTTGCTTCAGGCCAGCCATCGCCTGGACTTCGAGGTGGTGGTCTACATCTCCAACCTGGAGAACCACCCCGATGTGGTGGAAGAACTGGCACGAGAGCGCACCCTGCTTGGGAACGGGCCCGTCGTGTTGCGCCAGGTGCGTGATTGGCGGACGCTGCGGGCTTTTTGCCGCGAGGCTGGGATTCCCTGTCCAACCACGCTCCTGCCCGGAGAGGAGAAAGAGGCCGACCCAACGGCCCGCTGGCTGCGCAAGCCTGTCTGTAGTGGCGGTGGGCACGGCATCCGGCCCTGGGCAGGGGAACCGCTGGGCGATGGTCACATCCTGCAAGCCTACGTTGATGGCTTGCCCGCCTCGGCGGCCTTTGTGGCCGATGGAAAGCGGAGCGTGGTCATTGGCCTGACGGAGCAACTCATCGGGCGAGGCGAACTGGGAGCGCGGGGGTTCGCCTGGTGTGGCAATATCCTCCCATTGGCGCTTCAGCCTGCCGAAAGGGGCGCTGTGCTGGAGACGGTGGAAAGGATGGCTGCCCGGCTCACCCGCCGGTTTCGCCTGCGGGGGGTGAATGGGATGGACCTGGTGGTGGCGGACGACCCGGAGGGCCGGCCCTGCCCCTTCCTGGTGGAGGTCAACCCGCGCTATACCGGTTCGATGGAATTGATGGAGTGGGCCTATGGGCTCAACATCTTCTCGCTGCACATAGAGGCGATGGCTGGCAGGTTGCCCGATTTTTCCCTGAGGGAGCATCTGCATCCTCAGAAACCAGGTTTTGAGGAAAAAACCTGGTTGCATCCCCCAGGTCCGTACTTTGGCAAGGGGATCGTCTATGCCCGGCGGAGGGTGACCATGCCGGAGACGGCCGGATGGACGGAGCGGGGCAGGCGGGATGTTCCCTTCCCCGGCGAGCGAATTGAGGCCGGTCACCCGATCTGCACGGTGCTGGCAGTGGGAAAAGGGCGAGGAATCTGCTGGGAGCGTCTGTTGGCGGGTGTGGAAGCCGTCCGGCGAGAGATCGGGGACGGAATCAATGACCAATGAACAATGGCCAATGACCAATAATGAAGAATGAACAATGAGTAAGTATTTCACGTTGATCACCGGCCGCACCCCTGAACAGGGGGAGGGACTGCACAAAGGGAAGGATTCGGAGGCGTACCGCAACGCTACAACGTTGGTGGAGATGAGCCCGGAGGATATGGCCCGCCTGGAAATCGAGGAGGGGCAGATCGTCCGGGTGCGGACGGCGACCGGGCAGGTGGAGGTGCCCGTCCGCGCCGGGACGCTTCCTCCAGGGCTGTTGTTCATCCCGATGGGGCCTGCGGCAAACAGTCTCATTGGAACGGAGACCGAGGGCACAGGGATGCCATCGTTCAAAGGGTTGGCGGCGGAGGTAGAACCGGCATGAGCACCGTCATTGAGAATGTAACCTGTGCCTTCTGCGGCTGCTTGTGCGATGACCTCGTTGTGGAAGTAGATGACGGCCGGATCGTCCGGGTGCGGCGGGCGTGCGCCAATGGGCGTGGGCTCTTCACCCACTACGACCCTGCCCCTCGGCAGCCCACCGTGGACGGACGGGAAGTAGAGTGGGAGGAGGCCATCGCGGAGGCAGCGCGGACGCTGGACAAGGCCGACAGCCCTCTCATCTACGGCCTCAGTTCCACGGCCACCGAGGCCCAGCGGAAGGCGGTGGAACTGGCTGATAAGTTGGGGGCGATTCTGGACACGACCTCGTCTGTCTGCCACAGCCCCACCAGCCTGGCGATGCAGGCAGTCGGCGAGCCCAGTTGCACACTGGGGGAGGTGCGCCACCGGGCCGACCTGCGCGGCTTCTGGGGCTGCAACCCGGCGGTCTCCCACGTGCGCCACTTCTCCCGCTACTCGGTGATGTCCAAGGGCACGCTCACCCCCAATGGCCGCAGGGATCGGACCGTGGTCGTCGTGGATGTGCGTCCCACCGCCAGCACGCGGGTGGCCGATCTCTTTCTCCAGGTGGATCCCGGCGCCGACTTCGAGGTGCTGACAGTGCTGCGGGCACTGGTGCAGGGGAAAGAAATTGATTGCGAATTGCGAATAGCGAATATCGAATCACGACACGTTGAGACGGTGGGAGGGGTACCCATAGTT
>JAUWOI010000412.1 GCA_030612185.1 Anaerolineae bacterium | reverse complement strand
CTCCTCAACCTGCTTGAGCCGCTGTTCGAGGAGCGCGATACGTACGCGCTCAAAGGCGTGGGCTGGGGCCTCAAGACCCTCGGCAAGTTCTACCCCGACCTGCTCGTGCCCTGGCTGCGGGAGCAGGTCACCACCAAGAAGCCACGCAAACTGATGGTGCGTAAGGCGGTCACCTACCTGCCGGATGAGGTCAAGGCCGAGTTTCTATGAAGCCAACCTACCAGGAATACAAAACCAGGCGCATCGTCAACGTCCACAAACACGTGGACGGCTGGTTCTTCGACAAATATAGCGCCCATCCCTACGTCGGGTGCGCCTTCGGCTGCGAGTTCTGCTATAGTCGCGGGGGAAAGTACCTGGGCGGGCGCGACCCCGACGACTTCGACCGTATCATCCGCGTCAAGGTCAACGCGGCGGAACGTCTGCGCCGCGAACTGGGCCGCAAACCGGTAGACGTGATCGCCTGCGGCGACTGGCAGGTGACTGCCGAGCAGGACTACCGCCTCTCGCGCCAGATGCTCGAAGTCGTCCACGACCTGGGCTTCCCGCTCTTCATCGTCGAGCGCTCGCCACTCTTGACCCGCGATCTGGACCTGCTCACCGACATCAACCGCCAGGCCTGGGTCGGCGTTGTCTACAGCATCAGCACGCTCGACCCCACCGTCAAGCGGGCCTTCGAGCCCAAGAGCCCGGCAGTGAGGTTACGCCTGGCGGCGATGGCGCAACTGGCCGAGGCGGGCATTCTGGCCGGCACCGCACTGATGCCGGTGCTGCCAGCCGTAGCGGACGACGACGCACACCTGGAGGAGGTCATCGTCGCCACGAAGGAACACGGCGGGCGTTTCGTGTTGACCGGCGGCCTCACCATGTCCAACCCGCAGGCGGAGCGGGTGTGGCGCGTCGTGGACCGGTACTTCCCCCAGGCCCGCTCCGCCTACGAGCGGCTGTACGCCGGCGAGACCTACACCCCACCCCGCCGCTACAGCGCCGACCTGGGCCGTCGCGTGCGGGCGCTGTGCGAAAAGCACGGCCTGGCCGACCGGATGAAGCGCTGGATCGAGCCCGGCCCCCTGGGCGTCAACCGCTGGGTGGCCGAGCGGCTGTTCCGCAGAGTCTACGACCTGGAACTGGAGGAGGCGAACGAGCGGCGTATCTGGGCCTACCGCCGCGCTGCGTGGACGGCGGACGAATTGGCAATCAGTATCGGAGCGTTGTACAACAGCCAGGGCATCGAAGGTTTGATAACGCTGCCCGGCATCGGGCAGCGGCTCGCCCGTCTCATCGCCGATTACCTGGAGGAATGGAGCAGCAGCCGCGTCGCCCACCCTGAAGAGGCGACGCCGGGAGACCCAACACCGGCTCTTCAGGCCGGTGTCCAACTCCGGCTCTTCAAGGCGGGGCAATGATAGGAGAGGCAGACCTCGGAGGTTTACACGGTGTCCTGCTTGACCAGATACGTCAGTTGGAGCGGTTTCTTTCGAAAACCTCCGAGGTCTTGAATTGCGTCCAACCGAGGTTGTAGCCATGTCCCCTGCAATTGAACACTACCGCTTCGGCGCTGTCACCGTGGACGGTCAGCGTCACACACAGGACCTCATCATCCTGCCCGAACGTATCGTCGCTGGCTGGTGGCGCAAAGAGGGGCACGCGCTGCACCCCGGCGACCTGACCGCCGTCTTCGAGGCCGCGCCCGAGGTGCTGGTCGTCGGCACCGGCGCTTACGGGATGATGCGCGTGACGGAGGAGACCCGCCGCGCGCTGGCGACGGCCAGCATCCGCCTCATCGCCGCCCCCACCGCCGAGGCCGTCAAGACCTACAACGAACTCCGTGAGGAGACACGCGTCGCGGCCGCGCTGCACCTGACCTGCTGAACCCGACAGATACAGAGAGTTGGTAGTGGCGACTTCAGTCGCTCAGTCGCTCCCCCCGCAACGATTGAAATCATCACTACGAACAAACTGCCAGCACCCAGCATTGGGATTTGCGACGCAGGGCGAAGTGCGGTACAATGAGGCAGGATGCAAGATGCAGAAGACAAGGGACAGGAAGCAGGAGGTAAGACATGCCCAGCCCATTTCCCGGAATGGACCCTTATCTGGAGAACCCGGTTCGCTGGCCGGACGTGCACCAGAGTTTAATCACGTATATCCGCGACGTACTCCAGCCACAGGTGCGCCCGCGCTATCACGCCCGCATCGGTGAGCGAGTGTACATCCTGGAGCCACCCCACGCTCTGTACCCGGACGTCCTCCTGATCGAGCATCCTGCCAGGGAACCCGCGCTGATGGACGTCTACACGCAGGCTCCGGAGGTGGCAGTGGCCGAGGAAGAGTTAGAGGCCCCTGTCATCCTCACCCTACCGCCGGTCGAACACCGGGAGCCGTTCGTCGAGATCGTGCACGCGGCCGGCGGCGAGGTGGTGACGGTCGTCGAGGTGTTCAGCCCGGCCAACAAGACGTCGGGTGAAGGGCATCGTCTCTACCATCGCAAACAGCAGGAGATCCGCAATAGTCCCGTGCACCTGACAGAGATTGACCTGCTTGCTGAGGGACTACGCACGGTGGCCATTTCAGAGGAGGGACTGGCCTCTCTACCGCCACACCGCTATCTGGTCAGCGTGAATCGGGCGCCGGACGAGTATCGCTTCGAAGCATACCCCATCCCGTTGCAACGCCGTTTGCCCCACTTCCGCGTGCCCCTGCGCGAGCCCGACCCCGACGTGGGCCTCGATTTGCAGGCCGTGTTCACACGATGCTACGACAACGGCGGCTACGAGGACTTCGTGGACTACCGGCAGCCGCCAGCGGCGACGCTATCGCCGGAGGAAGCGGCGTGGGTGGACGGTCTGCTGAAGGGAAAAGGGCTGCGCAAATCTGCGTGAATCTACGTCCGAAACAAGAAACCTGCCGTCTCGTAGGACGGCCTCATTCTACAACCCTACAGATGCACGTATCATATCCTTTGGGGAAGTTGCCCGCCGAGCACCTGGCCCGGCTGCTGGCCCGCTACACCCCCTCCGACGAGCGTCTCGTCCTGGGGCCGGGTGTAGGGCGCGACGCAGCGGTCATCTCCTTCGGCGACCGTTATCTGGTCGCCAAGACCGACCCCATCACCTTCGCCAGCGACGAGATCGGCTGGTACGCCGTCCACATCAACGCTAACGACATCGCCTGCACCGGCGCGACGGGGCGCTGGTTCCTCGCCACGCTGCTGCTGCCTGAGGCACGCACCGACGCGGCTCTGGTGGACGCCATCTTCGACCAGATCGCCGGGGCGTGCGCGGAGTTGGGCGTGGGGCTGGTGGGTGGACATACCGAGATCACCTACGGGCTCGACCGGCCTATCGTCGTCGGCTGCATGCTGGGCGAAGTGGTCCCCGGACGGCTGGTGCGACCAGATGGAGCCCGGCCGGGCGATACTCTGCTCGTCACCAAGGGCATCGCGGTGGAGGGGACGGCCATCATCGCCCGGGAGAAGAACAGCGGATTGGCAGGATTAGACGGATTCTTTCTGGAGCGCTGCCGGGGGTTCTTGCACGACCCCGGCATCAGCGTCGTGCGCGATGCGGCCGTGGCGACGGCGGCGGGAGAGGTGCACGCTATGCACGACCCCACCGAGGGCGGGCTGGCGACCGGGTTGTGGGAACTGGCCGAGGCAGCCGGTGTTGGGCTGGAGGTGGACGAGGCCGCCATCCCGGTACTACCCGAGACACGGACGTTGTGCGTGCGGCTGGGGCTGGACCCGCTGGGATTGATCGCTTCTGGCGCGCTGCTGCTGGCGGTCGTGCCAGACGACGCTGCCGCGATACTGGCCGCGCTCGATGAGGCCGGCATCACAGCAACGTGCATTGGCCGTGTGGTCGAGCGAGAACGGGGCATCGTGCTGCGGAGCGCGACGGGTGAGCGCCCGCTGCCCCGCTTCGAGCGGGACGAGATCGCGCGGCTGTTCGAGTAAGCGAAAAGATGCCTGCCAACCTGACCTCACACTTGATCCTGGCAGCGACGCTGGCCTGGTCACAGGTGCTCCAACTGGGCCCCTACGTGGCCGGCGGCATCCTGCTGGCGGCGCTGCTGGGCCAACTGGACCTGCCCCGCCGCTGGGGACACCGGCTGAGCCGCAGCGGGCCGGGGGCGGTGGTAGGAGCGGCCTGCCTGGGTGGAACCTCGCCGCTGTGCACCTATGGCACCGTGCCGGTGCTCGTGGAACTCCTGCGCGGCGGCGCGGCGCCCGGCCCGGCGCTGGCCTTCCTCGTCGCCTCCTCACTCCTCAACCCCCAGTTGTTTATCGTGATGGCCGGCGGGCTGGGGCTGCGCCTGGCGCTGGCGCACGTGGCCGGCGTATTATTGCTCAGCCTGCCAGTGGGCTTGCTGGCCCAGCGACTGAAACCGGAAACATTCCTGAGCACAGAGGTACTCTCTCCTCCCTCCCACACCCCCACAC
>JAUWOI010000059.1 GCA_030612185.1 Anaerolineae bacterium | reverse complement strand
GGGGGGGGGCTGCGGCCCCCCCCGCCCGGCGGCCTGGCGGCCTCACGGCGGGATCTGGGGCCGGGTTTGCTCGAGGCGCCCCGGCCGAGGGTGGGCTACGGCGCGCCGCGCGGCGCGCGGGCCACGTCGGCCGGCATGTTCATCACCCTGGCGGCCGACGTCGCGGCGATGGCCCCGGCCACACACATCGGCGCGGCCCATCCCGTCCCCCTGGGGAGCGAGGTCGAGATCAGCGAGGAGATGGAAGAAAAGATGACCAGCGATGCGGCGGCGCTGGTGCGCAGCGTGGCCACCGCACGCGGGCGCAACGCAGAATGGGCCGAGCGCGCCGTGCGCGAGAACCTCTCCGTCACCGCCGACGAGGCGCTGGAGCAGGGCATCATTGACCTGGTTGCCAACGACCTCGACGACCTGCTGCGCCAACTAGATGGCCGCAGCGTCACTATGGCGTGGGGGACGGTCGTGTTGCGCACCGAGGGCATGCCGGTGGAGCGCCATCCTATGAACCTGATCGAGCGCTTCATGCACATCATCACTGACCCCAACATCGCCTACCTGCTGCTCTCCATCGGCACCCTCTGCCTGATGGCCGAACTGTCCGACCCGGGACTGAGTGTGCCCGGGATCGCCAGCGTCGTCTGCTTCATCCTGGCTTTTATGGCGCTGGGCAGCCTGCCCGTCAACTGGGCTGGCGTGGCGCTGCTGGCGCTGGCGGTCGTGTTCTTTGCCATCGGGCTGCTCACGGAGACGGAGGCCATCGTGACCGTCGCCGGGTTGGTGCCGTTTATCCTGGGCTCTCTGCTGCTCTTCTCCCCCTTCACCCCTACCTCGCCCGCCGCGCCCGACCTGCGCGTGAGCCCGTGGCTGATTGGCACAATGTCGCTGGGTATCCTGGCCTTCAGTTTCCTGGTGTTGCGGGCTATCATCACCGCCAAGCGCCTGCCGCCCCAGTCCGGCGCGGAGCGGCTGGTGGGCCGGCGCGGCGTCGCCTGCACCGACCTGATGCCAGAGGGGCAGGTGCGCGTCGAACTGGAGGATTGGAGCGCCGTGGCCGTCGAAGAGGGGATCCGGGCCGGCGAGCCGGTGCAGGTCGTGGGCATCGTTGGTGTGCGGCTGCACGTCGCACGGGTTGAACCTGAAGAGAAAGAACAAGAAAATCAAGGAGGTACATAATGATAACGGGAACTGGAATTGTGATTGCATTGCTGTCGCTGTTGGCCGTGATCGTGCTGGCGATGGCGGTGCGCATCGTGCCGGAATTCCGCCGGCTGGTCGTCTTCCGGATGGGGCGCTGCGTCGGCCCCAGAGGGCCAGGGCTGATTTTCCTGATCCCCTTCGTGGACCGGGGGGTGATGGTTGACCTGCGTGAAGTCTTTTTTGACGTGCCACCCCAGACCTGCATCACCGCCGACAACGCCTCGGTTTCGATTGACTTTCTGGTCTACGATAAAGTCATCGATCCGGTGCGCAGTGTGCTGGAAGTGGAGAACTTTACCGGCGCAGCGCGCGGCCTGGCCATCACCACGCTGCGGGCGGTGGTGGGTGCGATGGTGCTGGACGACGTGCTCTCCAAGCGGGACGAGATCAACAAAATCCTGCACGAGAAACTGGACACAGTCACCGACCGCTGGGGCATCCGGGTGATGGCGGTCGAGATCCGCGAGGTCATCCCGCCGCGCGCCATCGAGGAGGCCATGACCCGCCAGATGGCAGCCGAGCGCAACCGGCGCGCCACGGTGACCGAGGCCGCCGGCAAGCGCGAGGCGGCGGTCATGGTGGCCGAAGGTGAGAGGCAGGCGATCATCCTGCGCGCCGAGGGAGAGCGACAGGCGACCATCCTCCAGTCCGAGGGCGACCGGCAGGCGGCCATCTTGCGCGCCGAGGGATTCGCGCTGGCGCTCAACGAGGTCTTCAAGGTGGCGCAGGGGGTTGACAGCAAAACGCTGACGCTGCAATACCTGGAGGCGCTCAAGGCACTGGGCGCAGGGGCGGCGACCAAGTTCGTCATCCCAATGGAGTTCGTCAACCTGGTGCAGCCCCTGGTGGCCCACGCCGGCCGGGCGCTGGCGGAGCCAAACGTGAAACGTGAAGCGTAAAACCTGAAACGTGAAACGTTGCGCTGGAACTGTTCAGACTTCGGAAGTCTCGGAAGACTTCCGAAGTCTTAGTTGTCGGAGACCAGGCCGTTGAGCTCATCCTCCCAGCACTCATAGGCGGTGCGCACCTCGTCGCCACGGGTCAGCGTGCCATCATAAGGCATCACGTCTTCGTGGGCCGTCCAGCCCGAAAGCACCATCGGCACCAGCCCGCTGCCGGCGGGGATCCACTCGCCATTGTAGCGGCGGGCGAAGTGGAGGTGCGTCGCGTCGGAGGCCCCCCCTTCGCAGGAGGGATACCCAATGCGCTGCCCGCGCTCCAGGTAAGTGCCCGGTTCGACGCGGTCTTCGGCGTAAATGTGCAGGTAGAGCAGCACCCACCCACTCTGCTCGAAGCCATCGCCGTCCAGGTCCATCCACACCTCGCCATTCTCGCTGCGCAGCACCAGCCCCGGCGCGGAGGCCGTGACCCACTCGGTCGCGGGCGCGCAGCCCAGCGACTCGTCGCCCGGCACGAAGTCGAGCGCAGCGCGGCCACTGCCACTCCCCCACCCCCCGTGGGGGCCGCCGGTGAAGTACCAGGTGTGCCCAGATTCCCACGGCAACCGCAACTCCGGCTGCACCAGGTCGGGCGGCACCAGCGGGTCCACAGTATAGGCAAAAGGGTTGCCGAAAAGAGACTCGTAGGTGACCAAGAAGCCGTCAGGGCCGGCCAGCGCCAGCCACTCGTCCCAGGTGATACAGAGTTCGGCCAGGCAGTTCTGCACACCGGCGGTGCCTGGGTTGAGCCCCGGCGCGATGGCAGCGCGGCTCCCATCGATCAAACGCACCGTCACGCTGTCGCCCCGCTTCCAGCCGTAGTAGCCCTCGTTGAGCCACACTGCCGCCCCACTCAATTGCTGGAACAGCCCCTCGTGGTAATCCTGGACGTGGCCCAGCGGGTAGATGAGCGTCCCGGCAGCGGGCTGCGGATCGGTGACCCACCCGGCTTGCAGTTCCAAAAGCGCCAGCAGCACCCGTGGCCCCACGCTGAAGCGCTGCGACACGAGTTGGACGATCTCCGCTCCCGTGAGCAGGCGGCCCTCGACCTCCTCAGCGTAGTCCGCCAGGTAACCCCCCTCCCCGGCCACGAAGCCCTCCAGGTCAAAGTGGACGTAGGCCGGACCGTAGACCAGTTCGCTATCGGGGATCAACTTAAGGGCCGGGCCGATCTCAGTAGCAACGATGGGGATGATGAGCGTCTGGCCAATGCCGATGCTGTCCTCGTCGGGCAGGCCGTTGGCGGCGACGATCTCCTCGACGGTACAGCCGAACACGGCGGCGATCAAGCCCAGCGTCTCGCCGGGCTGCACGACGTACGATTCCACACCTGGCTCGTCGGAGTGGCTGGCGGGCGTCGGGTTGGGCGTGGGAGTGCCTGCGTAGGTGCCGGAGTAGGCGGGCGAGGGAGAGAGGACCAGGGGCAAAGCCACCATGGGAGCGGCAGGGACGGAGGATGCCACGGGCTTGGCTGCTCCTCCTTCTCCAGCCAGTTGTTCCGGCGCGGAGCGCGCGCAGGCAGCCGCGACGCATAGCACACACAACCAGATTAAAAGCGACCAACGCCGCCATAGATTCATCATCGCCCGCCCCACCATCACGAAAACACCGCCCGACGGCGGCACAGTGAAAGTCTACCAGAGATGGGGAAAAAGGGCAAGCGCGGCCGTCCGACGGAGGTTTATGCCGCTTTCTCACCATCAATCTCCACCATCCCCCGCGCTAGCAAGAGCGCCGCGACGAGCGCACAGACGATTCCCACAGCAGCGTGCAGTGCGATATTCTGCCACTGCCAGAGCCACCCGCTTGCGGCGGCCCCCAGAGCGCGGCCGAGGCTGAAGGCCATGACGTTGAGGGAGAGCAACGAGGCGCGCGCACCTGGATCCAGTTCCGTCGCCAGTGGCATGAGTGAGACCAGCCCAAACTCGAATGTCAACAGCATGAGCACGACGCCGATAAGCGCGGCTGCCAGTCCAAGCCCAGATAGCCACGGCAACAAGGCCAGGCTGGCGACCAGCCCAAGAATGCCCATCAACACACTGCGCCGTTTGCCCAGCCGGTCGGTGATCACAGTCGTACCGAGTTCAGCGATAACCTCCGCCAGTCCGACGACCGTGGACACAAGCCCCAGCGTGCTGAGGCTCAGCCCAAACGTCGCTTCGAGCCACGCACCGTACACAATGAACGGGATCTCGTTCGCCAGCACGAGGAATAGGCTCGTCAGCAGGAGCAGAACAACATTGCGGCGACGCAGCAAATTGCGTAATGTGGTGACAACGGAGACAGCAAACGGCGTGACGGAGTCGTGTACAATCGGTCGGCGAGCGGACGGCAGGCAAGCGTGCGTGAGCCACGCGCCGAGTAGTCCCAGCGCGATCAGGGCAGCCCACGGTGCGCGCCAGCCGAACCGTTCGATCAGGAAACCGGAGGCTGGGACTCCGAGCAACCAGGCACCCGACCACGAAAGTTCAACGATGCCGACAGCACGACCGCGTTCGGAGTAAGGTACGGTGTCGCCCAGATAGGCGTACACGGCCGGATCGTAGAGGGCTTTGGCAATGCCATAAAGCGCAAAAGCGACGGCCGCAGAGGCGAGCGTGCCCATGCCGGCCAGTAGCAGGCTGGCCAGCGTGAAAAGCAGCAGGGCGACTTCCATTGTGCGGCGGCGGCCGTACCGGTCTGCCAGCGGGCCGAGGAGGGGAGCAGACAAGCCCGCCACCCTCTGCAACGTGACGAGCCCACTGGCTGCCGCCAGCGAAATACCGAGACCACGAGCGATGCTCGGCAGGAACGGGTAAATGATACGGAATGATGTATTGAGCGTTGTGCGAGCCAGTAAAATGACCGGCAGCCGCATTCTGAAAGTGCGTTCGGCGGCCATATTAGCTGTGGTAAACGCCGTACTCGCGTGCTATCTCGAACATGGCGACGACGTTCTCAGGTGGCACCCCGGTCTGCACGTTGTGGACTGGGCTGAACACGATGTAGCGCCACCAGGCAAGCGTTTCCGCTTCGTTCTCCAGAGTGGCGGGGCCGTAACGCCAACAGGTGCCCGCCAGGGTCACGTGTGGCGCGGTAATCCCCTCTGATCTGACTTTAGTCATTGTTCATTGTTCATTGTTCGTTGTCCAGCGGCCTGAGCTGCCAACTCGCCGGCCCAGGCCAGGTCGGCGGGAGCAGTGTCTCCCTTGACCTGCAGCCAGGTGACGTGGTGCGGACGGGCGGCTTCCAAAAGCGCTTCCCACTCGGCCCGGTTGGCGACCGGCTTGCCGTCCCTGGTCTGCCAGCCGCGAGCCTGCCAGCCCTTCACCCAGCGCGAAGCGCCATTGATCAAGTAGTTGGCGTCGGAGTAGAGAGTCACGCGGCACGGCTTGGTCAACGCCCGCAGCGGTTCGGCCGCGCCACGGATGAGCATGGCGTTGGCCGTCGTCGTCGGTTCGCCGCCACTGAGAGACTTGGTGTGCTCGTCCAAACGCAGCACGGCCCCCCAGCCGCCCTGTCCTTGAGCGCCCCGGCAGGAGGCCTTGACGCAGATTTCGACGCTGGGCCGCTCGTCGTCGTTGGGTTGATGCGCATCAGGTGCGCCTGGCCCACGCTGGAGCGCCCGCAACGCCTCAGCCGCCAGCCGGTCGGCGCGCTCGTTGAGGGGATGTCCGGCGTGCCCCTTGAGCCAGTGCCAGGTCACGTCGTGCGCCTGGGTCAGCCGGAGGAGCACGCGCCACAGGTCCTGGTTCTTGACCGGTTGCCTATCGCTGGTGCGCCAGCCACGGCCCACCCAGCCGTCTATCCACTCGGTGATACCCTGGCGCAGGTACTGGGAGTCGGTGTGGAGATCCACCTGGCAGCGGCCAAGAAGCCCTTCCAGCAGCGCCAGCGCCGCCGCTGCTGCATGAAGTTCCATGCGATTGTTGGTGGTGGCAGGGTCGTTGCCGCTGAGCACCCACTCCCGGTCAGACCAGCGGATGATCGCGCCCCAGCCGCCGGGGCCGGGGTTGGGGTCGCAGCCACCGTCGGTGTAGATGGCCACCTGGGGTGGAGTGCCGTTGCTCAATGTGTCTGGACCGAATAGGGGTTGGGACATGTTCAACCCGCTGGTCAAAACATCCCGGCGTAAGGCCCTTTGGCCCCACAATGCTGACAGGGAAGAGAGACACCATACGTACACTTGTTGCAGCGCTCGCAGTGCCATTCCCGCCAATCTCTACATTCGCCGCATATCTCACAGTGCCAGGTGCAGCTATCCTGAACGACATCCTCCCAGCAGAAGGAGTACCAGTACACCTCGCCACATTCCTGGCACGCATAATGGTCGAGGAGTTGCCTGAGTGGGACTGTTTCACATCCACAAGGCAGTTCGTACTCTTTCGCTAGCCCTTCTTCCGAAAGGGCTTTGTACTTCTCAATGTTCTGGATGGCGCAGATGGATAGGGCATCCACGTCCACGCCGTTCAGCGGGTTGTGACAATCCGTACAAGTACAGTTTTCGTCACAAGGCTCGTTGTTCCTGAGACAAGAACAGTGCCTGTTTCGACAGCCGGACTTGCAGTTGCAGTGTACTGTTTTTTCCATTGTTTGCTCCTCTCAATCAGACCCATGTTTGGACTGACGATTCAAGAAATCCCGCCTACCACCGGGACTACACTTGCCCTCATAGGTGGACCACCAGTTCTTTCCTGTCAATCCACTCGCTCATGGCTCCCCCCGAAACGCCCGATCCAGCACCGACGGCAGCAGCACATCCCACCCCGCCTGGATGGCATCCTGAAACACGAAGGGCACGAAACGCACGAGAACCTTTCGTCTCTTTCGTCCATTTCGTGGCTTTAGTATCGTGGAGAGTGTATCACACCGCGCGCAAAAGTGCAACCGTACCTGGCTAGTGATTACCCATCCGAAAGACCTCCGAGGTTTCACCCACTGCTGCCTAAAACCTCGGAGGTCTGGGAGTATGCTCACTTGCCTTATGTGGATTATTCAGTACAATGGTAACTGTAACCATCAACTGTGGAGGTGTCCCCATGCTTATCACTCACGCTCGTTTAGCCACCCTAGGTGATGAACCGCGCCTCATCGAGGATGGTGCGTTGCTCATTGAGGGCGATCGTATCGCCGCGCTCGGCACAACCGCCAAACTGAGCGGTAGTTACCCCAACGCCGAGCGCTGGGATGCAGCGGGCCAACTGGTACTCCCGGCTTCCTCATGCGCTCACACTCACTTCTACGGGGCCTTTGCCCGTGGGATGGCTATCCCCGGCGAGCCCGCAGCCAACTTCCCCCAGATTCTGGAGCGTCTCTGGTGGCGGCTGGACAAAGCACTTACGCTGGAGGACGTGCGTTACTCGGCGCTGGTCTGCCTGGTGGATGCGATCCGCCACGGCACGACCACGCTGATTGACCATCACGCCAGCCCCAACGGTATCGCGGGCTCGCTGGACGCCATCGCCGAGGCAGTGCAGGAGGCCGGGCTGCGCGCCTGCCTGTGCTACGAGGTCACCGACCGGGATGGGCCGGAACGGGCGCGGGCGGGCATCGCCGAAAACGTGCGCTTCGCGAAATCCCAAATCCCAAATCCCAAATCCCAAATTGCCGCCACGTTCGGCCTCCACGCCTCGCTGACGCTCTCAGATGAGACGCTCGCAGACTGTGTCAGCGCGGCAGAAGCGTGCGGCCTGGGTTTCCACATCCACGCCGCCGAGGACGTGGCCGATCAAGAGAACTCCCTGCAAAAGTCCGGCAAGCGCGTCATTGAGCGGTTGCACGACGCGGGCATCCTCGGCCCTCGCACCATCGCCGCCCACTGCGTCCACGTAGACCAGAGCGAGATCGAACTGCTGGCGAAGACCGGCACGTGGGTCACGCACCAGCCGCGCTCGAACATGAACAACGGCGTGGGGGTGGCTCCGGTGGAGGCGCTGCTGCGCGCCGGCGTCAACGTCGGCCTGGGCAACGACGGCTTCTCCAACCAGATGTTCGCCGAGATGAAAGCCGCCTATCTGGTACACAAACTAGCCCAGCGCGACCCCCGCGCGATGCCCGGAGACCTGGTGATGCGGCTGGCTTACGCCGAAAACGGTCGCCTGGCCCGCGTTTTCTGGCCTGACTTGAGGCTGGGGGAACTGTGCGAGGGCGCGGCTGCTGACCTGGTATTCCTCGACTACCACCCCACGACGCCGCTCACGGCGGGGAACCTGCCCTGGCACTTGCTCTTCGGCGTCGAGGCCTCGGCGATCACGGCCACCGTCTGCGCCGGGCGGGTGCTGATGCGCGACCGCGTGCTACTCACGCTCGACAAGGAGGCCATCACCGCCCGGTCGCGGGAGTTGGCGGCGCAGATGTGGGAGCGGGTCAATGAACAATGAAGCAATGAACAATGAAGCAATGAACAATGAACAACTCGGAGGCCGGAGGGCATAGAATGTTGGCAGTCTCTCGCCGCTCAATGCTGGATACGGCGTCCGGCAGTTGCCAGATTCGATTGATGCGAGTACAATAACCCTATCACTGGTAATCGGCATCTAATCACAAACCAAGGAGGCTGAGAAATGCTAGTAGGAGACAGAATGACCCCGCGTCCCATCACAGCAACGGAGAACACCTCTGTTGACAAAGCACTACAAACAATGCGGGACGAGAGAATCCGGCGCTTGCCGATACTGGACAAACACAGCCGGTTGGTAGGCATCGTCTCGGAGTTGGACCTGATGAAAGCCTCCCCTTCGCCAGCCACCACGTTGAGCATCTGGGAGATTCCCTACCTGCTCTCGAAAATCAAGATGCGGGACATCATGACGAGGGAAGTGGTCACTGTCACTAAGGATACTCCGCTGGAGGAGGCGGCCCGTATCATGGCCGACCGCAAGATAGGTGGTCTCCCGGTGATGCGGGACGACAAACTGGTGGGCATCATCACCGAGACCGATCTGTTCAAGATATTCGTGGAGATGCTGGGGGCACGGGATGGTGGAATTCGCTTGAGCATGTTAATCCCAGTAGAGAAGGGAATACTGGCCAAGATCGCTGGCGCGATCGCCGGGATGGACGGCAACATCATTGCCCTGGGTACTATGATGGGCGATGATCCTACCAACCGTGAACTCATGATCAAAGTTGCTGAGGTTCCTGTGGAGCAACTGGTCTCCGCGATGGAGGATCTGGGATTAAAGATACTGGACGTGCGAGAGGCGTAGGGCAAAATCGAGCATCCAGCAACAAGCAACCAAAAAGCCGCCGGCACCTCCCCAGCCGCCTGCGGCTTTTCATCCCCCATTGTTCATTGTTCATTGACTCATTGTTCATTGCCCATATACACTTCTTCCTTCAACACCCCGATAAACGGTAAATTTCGGTACTCCTCCGCGAAATCCAGCCCATACCCCAGCACAAACTCGTCTGGAATCTCAAAGCCCACAAAGTCCACCGGCACGTCAATCTCGCGGCGGGAAGGCTTGCTCAGGAGCGAGCACACCCGCAGGCTGGCCGGTCTCCGCGTCCGCAGGTTGCGCGTGATGTAGTCCAGCGTGCGGCCCGAGTCAATGATGTCTTCCACGATCAGCACGTGCCGCCCCTCGATGTTCTGTTCCAGATCCAAGAGAATGCGTACCACACCGCTGCTGCGCGTCGCCGTGCCGTAGGAGGAGATCTCCATAAAGTCCACTGCGTGGCGCATCTCCAGATGGCGCGTCAGGTCGGCCAGGAACACAAACGCCCCTTTGAGCACGCAGACCAGAAGCGGCCGGTCATCGTCAGTGTACGTCGCGTTGATCGCCCGCCCCAGTTCCGCCACCCGAGCCTGCAGCACGTCCTCAGAGATCAACACCTTCGCCACGTCATCCCGCAACCCCATATCACCTGCTCCCTTGCTCCTCCGCTCCCCTGCTCCCCTGCTCCTCCGCTTCCCTGCTCCCCCGCTCCCCTGCTCCCTTGCTCCTCCGCTCATATACCTCCCGCTTCAACATCCCGATGTACGGCAGAGTGCGAAAGCGGTCGGCGTAATCCAGCCCATACCCCACCACCCACACGTCGGGTATCTCGAAGCCCAGGTAGTCAACCGGCACCTCGACCTGGCGGCGCTCCGGCTTGCTGAGGAGAACGCAGGCGCGCAGCGAGGCTGGCTGACGGGCGCGGAAGGTACTCAGCAGGTAGTTCAGCGTGTAGCCCGTATCCACGATGTCCTCCACGACAAGTACGTGGCGACCGGTGACGCTGGTCCGCGTGTCCATAATCAGCCGCACCGCCCCCATGCTAGCCGCGCCCCGGTTGTAACTGGAAAGAGCAATAAAGTCCACACTATGGGGCACCGTCAGACGGCGGGCCAGGTCGGCCAGGAAGACGAAGGCCCCCTTGAGTACCCCTATCAGCACCAAACCCTCGGCATCGGCATAGTCGGCGCTGATCTGCGCGGCCAGTTCGCGCACCCGCACCGCGATCATCCCTTCGTCCAGCAACACCCGCTCAATTGACCTTGGAATCTGTACGTCATTTGTCATTTGCTCTTCCACCATTTCATCCGCCATTTGTCATTGGTCATTGTTCATTGGTCATTCTTACCACGTGACATCCCCGACACCTTGCCTCGTACACCTCGCTGGCTCCCACCAGGATAACCGGATCGTCGTAGGCTGCGGGTTGGCCATTGATCAAGCGCTGCGTCCGGCTGGCCAGCCCTCCACACACCACACAGATGGCCTGAAGTTTATCCACCTGTTCCGCGCGCGCCAGCAGCATGGGCGTCGGTCCGAAGGGCTCCCCTCGAAAGTCCATATCCAGCCCGGCAACGATGACCCGTATCCCTTGGCTGGCCAATTCCTCACACAGCGCCACCACGTCGTCATTGAAGAACTGCACCTCGTCCAGCGCCACCACCGTCGTGTCCGGCTCGAGCAGTGCCCGCAACTGCGCCGTGCTCTCCACCGGCACCGCTTCGACCTGCATCCCATTGTGGGAGGCCACCTCCCACTCGGCATAGCGCGTGTCCATCGCGGGCTTGAAGACCTGCACCTTTTGCCGGGCGATCTGAGCGCGGCGCACGCGGCGGATCAGTTCCTCCGTTTTGCCGGAGAACATGCTGCCGCAGACCACCTCGATCCAACCACTACTACTGGGTTTCCCGTACACCGCCCCTCCTGTTACGCCTGCCCCCGAGGTTTCGGGAACCTCTGGGGCCCCTAACGAAATCGAGGGCAGATGATGAAAACCACCTGCCCCCACCAGACTGCCGCGACCGCTTACTCCTCGGATTCCTCGCTTGGCTCCTCCGCTGGCACCTCGTCGCCCGGCAGGACGAATCCATGAGCACGCAGTCGCTTCTTCAGCGTCGCCAGCGACTTGAGGCCAAACCCTGCCAGGTCGGTCAGTGCCTCGTCTCCCTTCTCCAACTTGACCAGCGCGTCGCCCACGGTCTTGATGCCCGCACCGACCAGCACCTTCTGGACACGGGAACCGAGTTCCAGTTCTGTGATCGGGAGGCCGGGCGAAGTCGCCCGTGCCTTGCGCGCATCCGCCTCGGCGATGAGCCGGTCGCGCCGCTCCAACTTCCGGATGAAGCGTTCCACCTGTCCCCCGGCGTCCACGATACGCTGCTCACCAGTGAAGAACGGATGACACTTGGAACAGACGTCGGTACGGATCACCGGGACAGTGGCTCCCACCGTCCAGGTGTTGCCGCACGAGCAGACAGCCTGCGCCTCCGGGTAATACTTGGGATGGATACCTTCTTTCACGACCGATTACCTCCGTTCCGGATAGACGCTCACACACTTCCGATCGCCGCGGATCGGCTCAAAGCATACAAAGCCATCGGCAACGGCGAAGATGGTGTAGTCCTTACCCATCCCCACATTGGTGCCCGGCTTGATGCGCATCCCGCGCTGCCGCACGATAATGTTGCCCGTGCGCACAACCTCACCGCCGTACTTCTTTACACCCAAACGCTTGGAGCGACTGTCACGCCCGTTGCGAGTCTTGCCGGCACCCTTCTTGTGCGCCATCCCACTTCCTCCTACACTACAATCTTATCCACCCGCAGCCACGTGTAGTGCTGCCGATGGCCAGCGCGCCGACGGTACCGCTTCCTGGGATGATACTTAAAAATCCTAATCTTAGGACCTTTCTTCTGTGCGACCACCGTTGCCAGCACCTTGGCCCCATTGACGGTGGGCTGACCGATCTCGACTCGCTCGCCGTCGGCGACCAGCAATACCTCATTTAACTCAAGTTGCTGGCCGACCTCGACAGGTAGCCGCTCGACGAGGATCGTATCATCAACCTCGGCCCGGTACTGCCGCGCGCCTGATCTCACAACCGCATACACGATCCATCCTCCCTTATGCACGATAGGGGGCCGTGCCTGGTGGCCCAGCCGCCAAAAGCATTATACCGAATCTCCCGGTTTTGTCAACCGGCCATAGTTTGGGGAGGTGCGACGCACTTTTGGCTTCCCCTTGGATACACTACATAGACGCCAAAACGCGCCTGCGGAAAGACTCAACAACCTACCCACCGGCGCGCTCGCACGTCTCGCAGAATCACGCCATTAGTAAAGTCAGGGGATATCCTTGCGTCCATCTCGGCCCCCGTGGAGACGCTGAAACCTAAGTAACTTACAAGAAGTTCGGCATGGTTCAAAGCACCGGTATGACAGCGAGGCTGTCTTATCGCTCGTGGAATACCTGCTCCATCTGTTTGAGGACAACTACCATAGTGGCCTCTGGAAACATTCCCAGTCGTTTGCGAAGCAAACTCTTGGACATAGTGAACAACTTCCCCAATCTGACCAGCGATGGTTTCGGCAATCCTCCTGCCAGCAGATCGCTTGCGGACAACTGGTACTCGTCAAGCTGAAGATCAGACGGAATCTGCGACGTGATAGCGGCTACGACACAATCGTCACGGGAGGCATTGAACCAGTCCGCTGAAAGCACCAAGGCCGGACGTTGTTTGACTGTTGTCAGGTCAGTGAATGGGAAGTGCACCAGAATGACATCACCCTGCTTACAGCCGGTCATAGATAGCATCTTCCTCGTTGTCCCAGAACTTGAAGGCCGATTCGGCCATCTTCAGCCAACCGTAGTCTTCTGGAGAAATGCTTAGGAGATTGGGAAGCAGATGCAGAAACTGATCTCGTTCCTGAATCTTGAATTCCTGGATGATCTGCACCACCTGTTGTACTCGGGGGCTGAGGGGAGACGCTGTGGCCATCCGTTGCCCAAGTATACGTTCCTCAACCGCTGTCTCGGCGGTGGCTGTATAGAGAACACGAGGCTCTCGTATCTGTTCTTCACTCTTTTCACTCATGGTCGCCATTCCCCCAACCAGGGCTTGGTCCACACTACCGGTCGCCTCCCAGTATAGTGGAAAACACGGGGGCGTCAAGCGTTCGTATTCATTCATCTATAATCTGAGTGAAAGCACATTGTTCACTCAAAAGAAAACCTGAGTTATACTTCCCCCAAGTACCATACCATATCTTAGGAGGGAAGTATGGGCATGGTTCAAGTTAGATTAACAAATTTGCCCACAGGCCATCTTTGTGCCAAAATTGGTTTATTAGAGACCAAGGCACAAGGAGGAGACCTGTGGGCGCACGAAGAGATGATATCACAAACAGTCAACGCATGCAAAT
>JAUWOI010000077.1 GCA_030612185.1 Anaerolineae bacterium | reverse complement strand
AGAGGGGAGGGTGTCCGCATTGCACGTCAGGGTGGAGGGACTCCCCCCCGCTTCGGGGGGGCCGGGGGGGGTAAGATGGGGCGCGGCCCACGTGGGCCGCACGCCCACCGACGAGCCCATCGTCGCGGCCGTCGCCGTGGTGGAGATGGATGCTCCTTCGACAGGCTCAGGGCAGGCTCCTTCGACAGGCTCACCGCCACGAGTACTCGCGGTGGCAGGGCAAGGCGGTCTCGTACGGCAGGCCCGTGTCGCGCTCACCGGCGTCTGGCCGCAGATAGTCCGCCTGGCCGCAGCCCCGGCCCAACTGGTGGGCGGCCTGCTGGACGAGTCCAGCATCCGGGCCGTGGCGGAGGCCGTGGAAAAGGAGGTCGCGCCCAAGGGAGACTTCCTGGGCAGCGAGGAGTATCGCCGGGCGGCGGCGGGCATCCTGACCCGCCGCGCCCTGGAACAGTGCCTGTCTCGGACCAGTTCAGACCTCCGAGGTTCTAGCCGCAGGCTCGGTCGTGATAAGACAAGCGAGGTTGCCCAGGACGAATTGCAGGACAACGACGGTAAACCTCGGGGGTCTCTTGGTAGCGACGAGACCCGCGCCATTACGCTGACGATCAACGGCGAGGAGAAGGCCCTGGTCGTGCGCCGTTCGGAGACCCTGCTGGACGCGCTGCGCCGCGCTTCCTACACCAGCGTCAAGCATGGCTGCAAGACGGGCGATTGTGGTGCGTGCACCGTCCTCCTGGATGGGCAGCCCGTGCACAGTTGCCGGACCACGGCCGTCCAGGCCGCAGGGCACGAGGTGATGCCCGTAGAGGGGCTGCGCCCGCTCCCGCATACACAAGCCCCCATCCGCCATGGCCCCCCCCTCCAGCAGGCATTCATCGAGACCGGCGCTATTCAGTGTGGCTACTGCACGCCGGCCCACATCCTGGTCGCCAAGGCGCTGCTTGACGGTAACCCTGACCCCACCGAGGAGGAGATCCGCGAGGCGATGAGCGGCGTGCTCTGCCGCTGTACCGGCTACGTCAAGATTGTGCAGGCGGTGCAGCGGGCCGCGGCCGTCCTGCGCGGCGAGAAGGTGAACCCCTTCCTGCCCATCGAGGCGACGTTGGCCCCAGGCGAGTCCCCTGCCGACCTCCTCGGCCGGTACTACCAAGTCGCCGACGTCCCTTCTCAACCAACCAACAAACCAACCAACCAACAAACCAACTACTCCCCCCACTGGTCATCTCCCCGCCGGAGATGGAGCCGCTGAGCGTCGTCGGCAAGCCGGAGCCCAAAGTGGACGGCGTCAAACTGGCGGCGGGGCGACCCGTCTTCACTGACGATATCAAGATAGAGGGGATGCTCTACGGCGCGTTGCTCACCAGTCCCCACGCCCACGCCCGCATCAAGGAGATAGATGCCAGCCGTGCCCGCGCCCTACCTGGCGTCCACGCGGTGCTCACTTACAAAGACATCCCCCGCGTCAAGTACGCTTCCGGCGGGCAGAGTTACCCCCAGCCGCCGCCCTTCGATCAGGTTGTCCTGGACAACAAAGTGCGCCACGTGGGTGACCGGGTGGCGGTCGTCGCCGCCGAGACGCCGGAACTGGCACAGCGGGCACTGCGGTTGATCGAGGTGGAGTATGAGGTGCTGCCCCACGTCCTGGATCCCGAGGAGGCGATGCGGGAGGGGGCACCGGTGATCCACGACGAGCCTGACACGGAGTTGATCTACGACGCCCAGCATAACATCGTCCACCACATCCATGCCGAGATAGGCGACGCCGAGGCTCAGTGGGCCAAGGCCGATCACGTCTTCGAGGGAGAGTACCGCACCTCGCAGCAGCAGCAGGCGCACATCGAGCCGCACGTCTGCATCACCTACTGGGACGAGGATGGACGCTTGGTGGTGCGCACCAGCACCCAGGTACCCTTTCACATCCGGCGTATGCTCTCCCCTATCATCGGTCTGCCGGTCAAGCAGATCCGCGTGATCAAGCCGCGCATCGGCGGCGGCTTCGGCAACAAGCAGGATCTGATCCTGGAGGACCTGTGTGCCCACCTGACCATCACCACGGGCCGGCCGGTGCGCATGGAGTACACGCGCTATCAGGAGTTCGCCAGTTCCCGCAGCCGCCCCCCCCAGATTATGCGCTATAAGGTCGGTCTTACCGATGAGATGGAGGTGGTCGCCACCGAACTCTATCTCATCGGCGATACGTGCGCCTACGGCACGCACGGCCTGACGGTGCAGATGGTGGGTGGCCAGAAGGGACTGACGCTCTATAACGCGCCCTACTCGAAATTCACCTGCGACGTGGTCTACACCAACAAGCCTACACCGGGAGCCTTCCGAGGTTACGGGGCGATGCAGTGTTTCTTCGGCATTGAGACGCTGATGTCCGAGATTGCCGACCAGATGGGCTGGGACGTGGTCGAGTTCAAGCGCAGGAACTGGATCAAAGAGGGCGAAGAGTTATTGCTCGCCAAGGCCCTGGGCGAGGGACGCGAGGGGTTCACGCAGATCATTCGTTCCAGCGGCCTGGAACAGTGCGTCCAGGTGGGCCTGGAGGCGATGGGTTGGTATGATAAACGCGGGAATGAGACAAGGAGACAAGGAGACAAGGAGACGAGGAGAGGCATCGGGATGGCGGTGATGCTGCATGGCAGTGGCATCGCCGGGCTGGACATGGGCGCCGCGACGATCAAGATGAACGACGATGGCTCCTTCAATCTCCTGATCGGCGCGACAGACATCGGCACCGGCTCCGACACCATCCTGGCCCAGATAGCGGCCGAGGTGTTGGGCGTGCCGGTGGAGGATATGATCGTCTACTCCTCGGATACCGACTTCACACCCTTCGACAAGGGGGCCTATGCATCTAGCACCACCTACATCAGCGGCGGGGCGGTGCGCAAGGCCGCGCTCAAGGTGGCTGATCAGATCAAGGAGCACGGTGCGTTGATGTTGGGCTTGGAGAGCCCCCCTCCCTCACAGGGAGAGGCCGGGGGAGGGTGGGAGTTGCGCGACCGGCGAGTCTTCGCCCCCGACGGCACATCGCTCACGCTTGAGCAAGTGGCCCTGAGCAGCCTGCACCAGCAGAATCAGCATCAGATCATCGCCAGCGCGTCTCACCTGAGTTACGAGAGCCCGCCTCCCTTCGGGGCCCAGTTCGTCGAATTGACGGTGGACACCGAGACCGGTCAGGTCACGGTGGAGCGGGTGCTGATGGTGGTGGACGCGGGGCGAGTGATCAACCCGATCACCGCCTCTGGGCAGGTGGAGGGTGGCTTGCAGCAGGCTATCGGCTTCGCCCACTGTGAGGAGATGGTGTACGACGAGCGCGGCCACCTGGTCAACCCGCGCTTCGGCCCCTACCACATCTATAAGGCGAACGAGATGCCCAAACTGGAGGTCATCTTCGTGCAGACAGATGAGCCGACCGGGCCGTTCGGGGCCAAGTCCATCAGCGAGATTCCGATGGACGGCATCGCCCCGGCGATGGCCGACGCCATTCACGACGCGACAGGGGTCTGGATCCGGGAGGTGCCCTTCACGCCGGAGCGGGTGTGGCGGGCGCTGCGGAGGCTGGATTCTTGGGGGCCACCCTAGACCCTTGGGGGTCTCAGAGACCCCAAGGGTCTCCAAAAGAGAGGATGTGCATATGGCAAAGATAACCACAAAAGGCAACATCCCACCCGGCTTCAGACTACGGCGCAGGCTTGGGGGGCATAGGGACTATATTACCCGGATCGCGTGGTCGCCGGATGGGCGAATGCTGGCGTCTCCTTCCGCGGACGGGACTATCCGGTTATGGAATGCGAAGACAGGAAGACTTCGCCGTGTGATCAGAGGGCGCTCAAATTGGGTCCGTACTGTGACATGGTCTCCACACGGACGGGTGCTGGCCTCGGGCTCCAATGATCAGACCATCCGGTTGTGGGATGCGGAGACCGGGAAACTGCTCCAGACATTCGAAGGGCACACCGGC
Organism: Anaerolineae bacterium; assembly: GCA_030612185.1. The sequence goes on along the minus strand of JAUWOI010000077.1, from coordinate 8,298 downwards.
TATGTTTTCAGTGTGGCATGGTCGCCGGATGGACACACTCTTGCCTCGGGCTCCCAAGACAATACCGTCCGGCTCTGGGATGTTGCGGCAGGGAAATCACTGCAGACGTTCAGGGGGCACTCCAGTTTTGTCTGGTACGTGGTGTGGTCGCCAGGCGGGAGTATCCTTGTCTCGGGATCCGAAGATCATACTATCCGGCTCTGGGACACGGCTGCTGGGGAATTGCGCCGGACATTCAGAGGTCACTCCGGTCCTGTCCTTACCGTGGCTTGGTCCCAAAACGGGAGGATGCTCGCCTCGGGGTCTAAAGACAAAACTATCCGTCTATGGGATATTGAGACGGGACAGCAAACACACATCCTAGAAGGCCACACAGATGCGGTCACCGGTGTCTCCTTTTCGTCTGACAGTCGTCTCCTCGCTTCGAAGTCAGAAGACGACACGGTCCGGCTTTGGCACTGCGACACTTGGGAAACGGTGGAAACTCTCGATGAGAAAGTGGTGATACTCCTCGACAAGAGACCAGAAAGTAGTGACCTCGGTGGGCTGGCTTTTCATCCGGAGTTGCCCGTTCTGGCCACGGTCTTAGAAACAGATATGACCATCTGCGTCTGGGATCTGGACCTTGATGCCCTGCTCGGCGTACCACCGACCACGCAGTCGGTCCACTATGTCAATGCCAAGGTGGTGCTGGTCGGGGAGAGTGGCGTAGGCAAGACCGGGCTGGGCATCCGCATCGCCGAGGACCAATTCCGTCCTACCGAGTCCACCCATGGTGCGCAATTCTGGCAGATTCCGCTGCCCGAAAGCGTGGTGAAGCAGGTTGGCAACTTGGCCAATGTGCAGGCTGAACTCACGCTTTGGGACTTGGCAGGGCAACCTGACTATCATCTGGTACATCAGCTTTTTCTGGACGATACGGACGTCGCGTTGTTGCTCTTTGACTGCTCCGACCCGGCGGACCCGTTTCGTGGAGTGCCCTACTGGGCCAAGGTGCTCAGGAAGCAGGCCTCCCCAGACGCGCTGAAATACCTGGTTTCCGCCCGTACCGACGTCAGCCCGGTCACGGTGGGTCCGCATGAGATCAACCGCGCTTTGGCCGAGTATGGACTGCATACCTATCTGTGCACGTGTGCCAAAACCGGCATGGGCGTGGAAGCTCTGATGCAGCGAGTTCTGGAGGAAATCCCTTGGGACAGAATGCCACGCACGACCACGCCACGCCTCTTTCAAGTCATTCGCCAGTTCCTGTTGGAGCGCAAAGAGGCGGGCGGCACGTTTATCTTGATGGACGAGGTGCGGTACCACGCCCGCCAGCGTTACACGGAGCGAAAGGTGGCACAGGCGCAAATTGATACGGTGGTCAGTCTCCTCCAGGCCCGTGGGTTGGTTCACCGCCTCAACCCCACGCCCAAACTGGCATTGTTGCTGCTGCAACCGGAACGGATCAACCAGTATGCCTCGGCCATCATCCAGGCAGCGCGCAATCATCCGCGCGGGGTCGGCGCGATCTCAGAGCGCGATGTTATCACTGCCAACATACCTTTCACCGGCTTCGAACGCCTGAAGCCATGGGAAGAAAAAGCCGTGCTCGAATCCACGGTCGAGTTGCTTATTGAACACGATTTGTGCTTCCGCGAGATGGGGTTGCTGGTCTTTCCCAGCCAGATCAACGTCACCCGCCCGGTCCCTGCGGAGGAACATCCGTCCACCGAGGTCACCTACCAGTTCTCCGGCAGCCTTGAGGCTATCTATGCCTCGCTGGTAGTACGGCTGAGCTACACTGACTATTTCCAGCGCGAGGACCGGTGGAAATACGCTGCTGAGTTCTCGCGCGATGATCACGAGTTGGGCTTTGCTATGCGGCACGTAGCAGAGGGAACGGGCGAACTGGAGGTTTATTTCTATCCCGGCGTCAGCGAGTTTGACCGCGTCACGTTCATTCGCTTCGTCACTGATCATTTGCGCGCCAGGGGCGTTGACATCCAGGAGCGCATCCGCCTCTATTGCAAGTGTGGCAAAGAGGTAGAAAACTGGGCCGCTATCGAGGCACGCGTGAGAGCGGGCAAGCTGGATATCCCTTGCCAGTATTGTGGTGCTTCCGTCATTATCCTGCGCAGCATTGAGGATCTCTATTGTCGCGATCGCGCCTATCCTAAGAAACAGCGAGAATTGGCAGAGACGGTAGAGAAACGCACGAAGCAAGAAGTCGAGCAATTCAAGGCCGACCGGCGCCAGTACACTGGAGAGAAAGACCACCGCCTACATGTCTTACACCTTTCCGACATCCACTTAGGGACACCCAGCGGGGCACGCAAGTACCGCGCTCAACTAGAAACTGATCTGAAGCGAGAACTCAAGGTGAACCGGCTGGAGTACCTGGTTATTTCGGGCGACGTGGCAAACTTCTCGACCAAGGAAGAATACCACGCGGCATTCGAACTAGTGGATGGGCTGGTTAAGCGCTTTGGATTAGATTCGAGCCGCGTCGTCGTCGTGCCGGGCAATCACGACTTGAATTGGGATCTTGCGGAAGAAGCCTATCCTTTCGTCTCCAGGCGCAAGCTGCCGGAGCGGTTGCCTGAAGGGCGCTATATCCAGGCGGGCAAGGCTGGCGCTTTGGTGCGTAATGAAGACCTCTACCGACAGCGGTTTGCTCACTTCAACGCGCACTTCTACAGGAAGGTGTACGGTGGTCGGGAGTACCCGCTCGACTATGCTGAACAGGGCATCCTGCATGAGTGTCCCGATGAACGTCTCTTGTTCCTGGCGCTCAACTCGGCCTGGGAGATTGATCACCACTACACAGAGCGGGCCAGCATCAACATGGATGCGTTGGCCCGCGCGCTCGACCGGCTACAGGACAGCAAGTACGACGACTGGCTCAAGATCGCCGTTTGGCACCATCCGGTCACTGGGCCTGAGATGATGAACGATGAGTTCCTCCAATTGCTTACTATTCACGGTTTCCAGATCTGCATGCACGGGCACATCCACGAGGCCATTGAGAGCTATCACAAGTACGACGCCAATCGTGGTCTTTACATCGTCGGGGCGGGGACATTTGGCGCACCAACTAGGGAACAAGTACCCGGTATCCCCTTGCAGTATAACCTGCTGACGCTCAATCCAAAGGCCTGCACGGTCACCGTCGAGACGCGTAAGAGGGAAAAGCCCGATGGCGCTTGGTCAGCTGATGCGCGCTGGGGCGACAAGAACAATCCGGTGCCGAGGTACACGTTCGAGGTGGAATGGGGATCGCCTTCGGGCCGGTTCCATTCCGACGTTTAGAACGCAGCCTGGGGATCAACAACGTCCCGCCCAAGATGCGCGCATACTCCTGTGTGTGTTGCCAGTTGGAGCGCAGCATCAATATGTTAGGTCGAGCGCTGAGCGTTCTATGAGATGGAGGAGGCCTTGAAGGCTGTCCACGACAAGGTCGAAAAAGCAGGGGAAATCGGGAAACGATTGACTACCTCACCTTACGCGTCCGATGGGGAGTCCACCGGTCCCTTTTGGGCAAATCCATCGCCGAGATTCCGATGGACGGCATCGCCCCGGCGATGGCTGACGCCATTCACGACGCGACGGGGGTCTGGGTGCGGGAAGTGCCTTTCACGCCGGAGCGGGTCTGGCGGGCGATTAGCGGTTAGCAGTCACTTCGGGGTTTAGGTTATGTGCTACTTTTGCATCCACGGTCACTTCTACCAGCCCCCTCGGGCGGACCCCTTCAGCGGGCGTGTCCCGAGGGAGCCGGACGCTGCCCCCTACGCCAACTGGAACCAGCGCATCACAGCCGAGTGTTACGCACCGCTGGCGGGGGCGGGCCACTTCGGGCGCTTCAGTTTTAATCTGGGCGGCACGCTGGCCCGCTGGTTGGACGAGCACGCCCACGCCACCTACGAGCGTATCGTTGCCGCCGAACGGGGTTATTGGGATACCCACACCGTCGGCAATGGACTGGCCCAGACGGTCCACCACACCATCCTGCCGCTGGCTCGCCGCCGCGATAAGGTCTGCCAGGTGCGTTGGGGTATCGCCAGTTTCGCCCACCGCTTCGGCCACCAGCCGGAGGGGATGTGGCTCCCGGAGATGGCGGTGGACTACGAGACGCTGGAGATTATGGCGGGGGAGGGGATTCGTTTCACCATCCTCTCCGAAGAGCAGGTGCAGGGCGACATGGAGGCGGGAGCGGGTCCCTACCGGGTGCGCCTGCCCGGCGGGGGAGAGATCGCCGTCTTCGTGCGCGACCGGGCTCTATCTGACGCCCTTTCCTTCGGCATGCCGGACTCGGCCTACGTGGACGAATGGCTGCGCGATCAGGTGGAATGGCGCTGCCAGCGAGATAATCTGTTGCTCATCGCCACCGATGGAGAGACCTTCGGCCACCATCACCGGCAGGGGGTGGAGGTGCTGGATCGTATCCTTTCAGCGCCAGCGGGGAAAGCCTACGGCTACCATCTGACCACGCTGGGGCTCTACCTGCACCAGCACCCGCCCCGGGCGGAACTGGAGGTGATCGAGAATACCGCCTGGAGTTGCTTCCACCGCCTGGACCGTTGGGTAGTTGGCTGCGGTTGCACCCCCGGCGACAGCCGTTGGAAGGGAGCACTGCGGCGGGCGCTGGACAACCTGGCCTGCGACCTGGACGGGGTCTACGTGCAGGAGGCCCGGCGGCTGGGGGTAGAACCCTGGCCTCTGCGAGACGATTACATCGCCGTGGTGTTGGGCCAGGTGAGCGGGCCTGCCTTCCTGTCCGCGAACGGCCTGGCCCACCTCAGCGGCGAGGAAGCCCAGCGGTTGCTTGCGTTGCTGGAGGCCCAGTTCCACCGCCAGCGCATGTACACCAGTTGCACGTTCTTCTTCGACGACCTGGAGCGGCACGAGCCCCGTTACGCCGTCGCCAACGCTGTCCGGGCCATCATCCTCACTCGCCAGGCCACAGGCGACGACCTCAGCAACGGCTTCCGCCGCGACCTGGGGGTGGCCGCCAGCGGGAAGACAGGCTGCACCGGAGCCGACATCTTCGATGAAATCCTCACGGAAGCGGAGGTATGAGCAATTCCAAGACTCCATCCTACTCCGACATTGACCTCTCCCGCTGGCGGGAGTACGATCACGTCTGGACCGACTCCCTGTGGCTGATCGAGGCCCGTGACCGTACCGGCGGCCACCGGCTCGACTATCACGGCAACTTCGTCCCTCAGATCGCCACCCAGACCTACCTGCGCTACACGCGGGAAAACGACGTCGTGCTCGACCTCTTTCTCGGCTCGGGGACCTCGGCCATTGAAGCGGCGCGGCTGAACCGGAGGTTGATTGGCGTTGAACTGAAGCCCGACCTGGTGGAGTCCGTGCGGGCCAAGATCTCTCCCACCTTGCTGGAAAACCGTATCCACATCCTGCATGGCGACTCCACCCGCGTCGAGACGGCAGCCCGCGTGCGGGAGGTGCTGGCGGCGATGGGCGCAGAGCACGCTCAACTGTTGGTGCTTCATCCGCCATACCACGACATTCTACACTTTAGTGACCTATCGGATGATCTCTCCAATGCGCCAAGCCTGGAAACCTTTCTCGACCTCTTCGAGAGCGTCGCCAGTCGTGGCTTTGACCTGCTGGAGCCGGGGAGATTCGCCGTCCTGGTCATCGGCGACAAGTACGCCAAGCGGGAACTGCTACCCCTGGGCTTCTACTGCCTGGAGCGTATGCAGCGGGCCGGCTTCCGCACAAAGGGTATCGTGGTCAAAAACATCGCGGGAAACGAAAGATCGAAGGGGCGCAACAGCAACCTGTGGCGCTACCGGGCGCTGGCCGGCGGCTACTACATCTTCAAACACGAGTACGTCATCGTGTTCCAGAAGCGCGTTTGAGAGGGTGTCTGAAAAACGCTCGTAGTGACGACTTTCCCTAACAGATACCCGACTTTTCCCCCCGCCCAGGCTAACTGATGAGGCCATCGCCGCGTCAGTTACTGCTTCAGCACCAGAACGGCGAACACAAGCGCCACCAGCGATGTGACCAGTGGATAGAACGTCTGCATAGAGTATTACCTTCTTGTCCGGTTGTCATTCGAGCCGGAAAGCGGCCAGCAGCCCCGGGACGAAGGGCGTTTGCCCCCTAAGAATTGCCGGCATCCCGTTGAGGACGAACCGGCTCTTTTCTCGATCCATCAATAAAGTGAAACAACGTCAAAACAGGATGCCGGTAGAATATGCGAGGACCGGCGTACCGCATCACGGCCCTGATCTTCTCCCTCATAACGGGCATATAACAATGCACCGGGCACCTGGCGCAAGTCGTCTTGTTCTCCTGGAACGGGCATTTATCGAGACGCTCCTTGGCATAGTCCAAAAGTTCCCTACATTCAAAGCACAGTTCGTCCCCGTGTTCGTGCTGGCTGTGACAATAGAGGTTTATCATCACCTCAATGGTCTTGCTTTCCCGTGTCATTCTGGGGTGCTTGTCAGACATAGATGTGACTTGTATTTCACTGCTCCTGGATCGTTATCCTGTTCACGAACTTGATGCTCATCTTCCGTTCCTGGACCAGGGCGATGGCGTGCACCGGCCCCATCTCGGCTGGCAGAGGGCCGCCGTTCATCTCGTAGACCAGCACTGCGTCGTCGCTCGCGGCCAACTCGAGTCTTACGTTATGCTTCACCCGCGTACGACCAGTCCCAGAACCAGTACGCCAGTCCCTTCCACTCCCCCCAGCGCTCAAAGGCGGCCTCGACCTCGGCCCGGCCCACCGGTTCGCCGCCGTACCACTCGTGCGAGACCATTTTGAGCGCCCAGGAGTCCACGGGGACGAAGTCGTAGCGGCCCAGTATCATCAGCAGGTTGGCCATCGCATACTCGCCCACTCCCTTGATCGCCAGCAGTTGTTTGCGCAGTTGGGGGGTTGGGACGTCGGCCGCCTTGAGCGACTCCAGGTTGAGGGTATTCGAGGCCACAGAACGCGCCAGTTCCAGCACGTACGGCGCTCGGTAGCCCAGCCCGGCTGCTGAGCGCAGCGTCGTTTCATCCATAGCGGCCAAACTGATCAGGGGTAGGGAAGGCGTGGCGCGTGGGCTCTGCGGGCAGCGGAGAGCCAAAGTGCGCGACTAGCGCGACCATGCGGATGGTGCCGGTCCAACTCGTGTTGGTGGTCAGGATCGTCTTGACGACGTCCTCAAAAAGGGTGGGGGAGCGGAGTATGCGTCCCTGCGCCTTTCCTTCGACGTGCGCCAGTTTGGGCTCGTCGCGCGCCAGGGCGTAGAAAGCGGAGAAATCCTGCTCCAGCCCCAACATCCACTCCGCATCACGTGCGACTTCTTCACGCTCGCTCTCACTAAACTTGCCGTCCACCTCGACGCTCACGCCGCCGGTCGCCTCCTGGATGAGCATCTCCACCACCCGCCCCGCATCCAGCCGCTCGACGTACGTGAGTCCGCCAGTGCGCTCGTCCTCCCTAAAAGGGACCAACTGTATCCAGCCGTGCGATTTTACGATGGCGGGCAAAGAGAACGGTGGGCAGGCCGACAGAGTCAATCTCATTCTTGCTCCTCCCGCGCTCAAATCTTTTGACGTTTGACGTTTCACGTTTGACGTTTCACGTTTCACGTCTCACAGTACCTCAATCTCCCAGTCCACAACCTGCACTTCGGGATGGTGGGTTTCGATCCAGTGTACGGCCCGTTCGAGGACGGCGTGGACGTGGCCGGGGTCATTGGCGACGGTGACGAAGGCTATCTCGGCTGATTGCCAGGCGTCATTACAGCCCACCTCAGCGGCGGCCAGGTTGAACTTACGGCGCAGGCGGGCCAGGAGCGGCTTGAGGATGCTGCGCTTGCCTTTCAGCGAGCCGTTGCCGGGGAGGTGTAGTTCGACGTTACAGATACCGATGACCATATTGGGAAGTTGGGAAGTTGGGAAGTTGGGAAACTGGGAAACTGGGAAACTGGGAAATTGGGAAATTGGGAAATTGGGAAATTTGGGAACTGGTCACCAATCTATCAGTTCACCAGTCTACCAATCTACCACCTGCGTCATTGTACCACGCCTGGCCGCAAGGTCAAACTCGGCGCGTCCACTCGTCCGTGGCGTACTTCTCTGCGCGGAGGCGTGTGATCCAGGCGCGTTCTTCGTCGGTCAACGTGCCTGGCTCAAGATTGAGGTTCAGCGCCTCGGCGAAGCCCGCCGCCAGCGCGTCGGCCACCTCGTCCCACGTGACCCGGTGCTCGTCCTGGTCTGGGCCGAAGGAGCCCAGTGCCTGCTCGATGGTCGTGGCGCGCGTGCGCACACGGGCGGGGTCGGGAC
>JAUWOI010000299.1 GCA_030612185.1 Anaerolineae bacterium | reverse complement strand
GGGGGGGGGGGGGCGCGGGGGGCCCCCCCCCGCTGCGGGGGGGATGAGGAGGGTTAAAAGTCTCCAGCATCTCCCCCGTCATGTAGCCGTCGGTGACATAGATGTTGGCCAGGTCGGCCTCGTGGGCCAGACGGGCTGTGTCGTAGGTGTACTCGAAAAAGACGGTCGGCTCGGTGTAGGTGTAGGCAATGCTGCGGCAGCCGGCCCGCTGCGCGGCGGCGACAATCTGCTCCGGGCTGGCCTTCTCACCTAGCATAGGAAAGGTAAGATGCCGTTCGCGGACCATCTGGGAAATCTCCCAGTTCTGGCACCAGCGGCAGCGAAAGTTGCAACCCGGCGTGGCGATGGAGTAGGCGGTAGAGCCAGGATAGAAGTGCAACAGCGGCTTCTTCTCCACCGGGTCCACGTGCTGGGAGATGGTGCGCCCGTAGACCAGCGTGTACAGCGTCCCGCCCCGGTTCTCCCGCACCAGGCAGACACCCCGCTTCCCGTCGGCGATCACGCAGCGGTGAGCGCACAGGGTGCAACGCACGCGGTCGTCCGATAACTTCTCATAAAGCATAGCCTCTTGCATCTCACATCCTCCTCACTCCCGCACCCACCAGAAGTGGAGCCTTCTCAGTCAGCACCTTTCCCCTTCCCATGCGGGCACACATAAACACACATACCGCAGACTCTAACACTCACTTGCTGCTCGCGCTGGCGAAGATATCCAGCGCACTTGAAGACGTCGAAGCGGGCCTCGCGGGGCTCTCCAGCCTGAAAGTTCCTGCCGCTGAAAGCATGGGCAGGACAGGCCTCCACGCACTCCATACATCCCCCGCAGCGCTCCGCCAGTGGCTGGCCTGCCGTGAGGGAGGCGTCGGTCAGGATGCTGGCCCAACGCACTCTGGGGCCTGCCTCCGGCGTCACCAGGAGACAACTCTTACCAATCCAACCCAGCCCCGCCAGGTGCGCCGCCAGTTTGTGGGAGAACAGGCCGTACAGCCTCTCCTCGTCTACCCGCTGAGAGGCGGGCACAGGGAAAGCACGGTATCCCTCCCGTTGCAAGGTGCTCGACAGTCGCGAGGTTATTTCGTCCAGGCGGCGGTTAAGAATCTCGTAACTGTGGCTGTGATAAGCCGTAGCCACCCGCTTGTCCTTGTGACGAGCAAGATGGTCCACGATGGCAAAAGGCATCACCACACCCACTGAGATGGCGCGGGGGAACTGAGCCATCATCTGCCCTCCCTGCTCCCGAACCAACTCCTGAGCAGGGGAGAGGTCCGCCACGCCAAAGTAATCGGCGCCCAACGCCAAAGCCTCTTCGCGCAAATGCTTTTCCAGAACATCCCTCCTTGCTATAAACTTTACCCTAATCTATCACCTGCGCCTTTCGTGAGGTTTCCGTCACCCAATCCCCAATCCCTAATACCCAAACTACGCCCTAAACGCCTGGACGGGACGGGCCCGAAAGCGATCAGGCTGCTTATCTCCCTCTGTTCTCACACGATGTGTGCTCGACATGTGCCCATGGTAACGTAGGTGGGAACATCTGTCAAATGAGACGTTCAAGGCAGGTTTGAGGAATACCAGAGCGGCCTTCTGGCGCGGGGAACATGATGATCTCGGATACGAAGCGCGGCGGCGCTGGGCTCCCTCCTCTCCCAGCACCGCCATATCATCAATGACGTGAACGACGACGTGATTTGAGGTTGTCGCTTTCTTTCATCAAACGGCCCGCCACCCCGCTTGGGTCAACGAATGTCGCCGGCGGCAATTCAACCCCGGCTGCTTCCAGGCGTGGCACGAAATTGGGCCGGATGCCAGTTGGTTTTATCTCACCCTCTACCCTGTCCCCTTCCTCGCTCAGGGCTTTGGCTTGAAAGATGAATACGTCTTGCAACACCACGATGTCACCCTCCATCCCCTGCACTTCGGTGACGCGCGTGATTTTACGCGAGCCATCGCGCATCCGTTCCTGCTGAATGATCAAGTTTACAGCCGAGGCAATCTGAGCGCGCGCTACCTTCAATGGTAGATCGAAGCCGGACATCAGTACCAGTGTCTCCAACCGGCTGACCGCGTCCCGGGGGGTATTGGCGTGCACGGTCGTCAGGCTGCCATCGTGACCGGTGTTCATTGCCTGCAGCATATCAAGAGCCTCTCCTCCGCGCACCTCGCCCACGACGATGCGGTCAGGCCGCATGCGGAGCGCGTTGATGACCAAGTCGTGGATGGTGACCCGGCCAGTGCCGTCCGGTTCCACCGGTGTGGTCTCCAGGCGAACGATGTGTCTCTGGTGCAACTGGAGTTCCGCCGAATCTTCAATAGTCACGATGCGTTCGTCGGACGGAATGAAGGACGAGAGCACGTTGAGCAGCGTGGTCTTGCCAGACCCCGTTCCTCCCGACACCACGATGTTCAGGCGTGCCAAAACACAGGCACGGATGAATTCGGCCACCTGCTCTGAGAGTGTGCCCAGACGTATGAGATCCTCTATGGTCAACCGCTTGCTTGGGAACTTGCGGATGGTGATCACTGATCCATCCAACGCGCAGGGAGATATGATCACGTTCACACGCGATCCGTCGGGAAGTCGCGCGTCCACCATCGGGCGGCTGCGGTCCACTCGGCGTCCCAGAGGCTGGACGATGCGTTGGATGACCTGCTTAACGTGAGCATCGTCCTTGAAGTGAACGTCCGTCTCGACGAGTTTGCCCTCACGCTCAACGTAGACCAGATGGGGACCGTTCACCATCACCTCGGTGACGGTGGGGTCGCGGAGGAGCGGGTTTATGGGACCGTAGCCAACCACATCATCTGCTACCCCCTCCACCAGCCGTTGGCGATCCGCATCGGTCAAGGTCACACCAGCCTGCCGTAGCAGAGACCCCAACTCTTCCTCGACCCATCGGATTGTCTGGGGGATCATTCCAGTCTGAGGCAGCGTTGGCATGTCCTGAAGTTGGTCGCTAGCCCATTGCTTGAGTCTGGCATACTGCTCTTCGCTGAGCGCAATCACTGTTTGATCTGTAGTTGGTCTGACTGCCGTCATCGTTGCTTCTCCTTGTCCGCTGGTGCCCGCGCGGAGCGATACAACTCCTGCGCCAGTGCCTTTAGCACCTGACTGGTTGGGCTTTCCGGGGCACTGAGCACCAGCGGCACCCCTTGCTGGATCGCCCGGTAGAGTTCTTCGGAGGTGCAGTCAACAACCGCGTACAGCGGATGTTCCAACTGGGCCGACACTGCGGACTCACTCAGTTCCTCAATAGCACCCCAACGATTGACGCATACAGGCAGTATGGTCTCTCCAGCGATTCCCGCCCTGAACAGGGCAACCAGCATACGCTGAGCCTGGGTCAACGCCACGCGATCGCTACCGGTCACGAGGGCGACAGCACCGCAATACGGAAGCGCAGCGCGGACGACCGGGCCAAATCCACACCCCAGGTCAACGACGGTTGCTTTGGCCATATCGGGCAGGGCCGCCAGGATGGCCTTTGCTCGATAGGTGTCGAGACTGAGCGCCATGCCCACCGATCCACCCAGCACGTGCAATCCGCTGGGATGGTCCACCATTTCGGCTGAGACCACGGCCTGGCCAATGCTCTCGACGGGACGGGAAAGCAGGGCTCCAACACCGCGTACCGTCTCCAGCCCCAGGTGAGTGCTCACTGCCCCGTTGGGGACAAAGTCAGCCAAGACCACCTTCTGCTCCGCGGCCAGAGCAGCAGCGACGTTGACGGCCACCATCGTCGTCCCCACTCCCCCCCGGCTGCCAAGTATGCCAATGGCAGTTCCCGGGGCGGCCGGTGGAGGCACGGCTGCCCGTTCCAGTACGGCTTCGATGCGCGTGATCAATTCGCTGAGGTGAACTGGCTTGACCAGGTAGCCGTCCACCCCACAGCGGAAGGCCTCGACCTGACTCTCTATCTGAGCCTTGGCGCTCAGCACAACTATTGGGATGTGCGCTGTGCGGGGGTTGGCGCGTACATGGCGACACACCTCGTATCCATCCATGACCGGCATCATCAGGTCAAGCAGTACGAGGTCGGGCAAGTCGTCCTGCATGGCTCTCAGTGCCCCAGCACCACTTGACGCCGTAAGGACCTGGTGGCCTTGCTGACCTAGCACCAACTCGATCAGTTGCAACGTGCCGAGATCGTCATCTACGAAGAGTATGCGACTCATCCTTGTATTCCTCCCTTCCATCGGGCTCACGCCGCCTGCAAACCAGACAACGGCCCGATCTAGTAAACTAAGTATACCAGATTCGGCGCGTTATGTCTCTGGGACAAAGACCCATCTTGTAGAGAAAACGGCCCCATTTTCAGATTACCTGACTCAATTCTCGGCCACTGTCGGGATCAGATTGCCCAAAACCCACGAGAAGAACCAAAAATGCCGCCCCGCACCGCGGGGCGGCAACGGGACTCAGAGGGTGAATCAGCCTTAGCCAGGCTGGGCAGGCTCGAAAGCCCACACCGACTGCCACAGGCTAGACTTCAGATCAGTATAGGCCACCTCACGGCAGCATGCGTCGCAACCTCCCCATCCACACACTCCCTGCCAGCAGCGCCGTGCCGCCGACGAGCGCCAGACAGACCAGCGGCGTGTCATCCGCCCGTTCAGGGCCGTCGGTGGAAACAAGAGCCGCCTGCACGGCCATGGTCAGTAGCAATACCAGTACGATGATACCTGTCACGCATACGAAACGACGCACCATACTCCATCACCTCCCCATCTCGCCGCTGTGCTTTCCATTTCCGCCCCCCTCAATATGCACTGTGCCTGGGATCTCCAGACGACCAGGTGGTGGCCCGGACGAGGATTTCAGGACAACGGCGCCGTGCTCCCCTCGGCTTGCTCTCCAGGCCACTCACGTAGTCGCCCTGCATCCGGGCCTGGCGCTGGATCGTGCCTGGAGGCCGATTTACACCGGCACTCATAGGATAACACAAAACCGGGCAGGTTGCTGGACGGGGATCTGACGTCTGCTCATCGGGAATGGAACGAAGAGTTGCCGCTAGCCCAACGCTCGCCCTACGCGCACTCGTCGGAACGCAAACAGTCTGTAGTGACGGCTTCAGTCGTCCACGGCGAGGAACAGGCGACTAAAGTCGCCACTACGAACCACTATAGTGACCGGCGCGGACGAGGAGTTGGAAAGCACGGGCGGTCAGGATGGGACGTAGTATCGGGCCGGGCGGGGGTTGGCCGTTGAGGACGATGGACAGGCCAGGGTGGGCCTGCGCCTCGTCCAGCGGCCACTCGTCACGGGCGAAGAACTCGGCCAGGGCATGGTTCTCGACGCGCAACAGGCCGAAGAGGTCGCGGGGCGCGGGCACACCCCGGAGGCGGGTGCGAAAGACGACAATAGCCAGGTGGTCGGGGGTGCCGGGGCCGCCGAGACGCGGGGGGATGAGGATCACCATGAGAGGCGTAAGGTGCTTCTTGTTCGGCGGCAGGTTCAGCATGCCAGCGACCTGCCAGCCGTGGATCAGGTAGGTCTGGCGGGACGGTGCGAACCGCACCCGCACGCCAATTTCCTCCTCCACCTCGCGTCGCAGACAGGCCAGGACGGTTTCCTCCCGCTTGATGCTTCCGCCGATGCCGCCTACGCCGACAATGGTGGTAGCGGTGGCGATGGCACCACCCTCGCAGCGCTGCCAATACTTGGGCTTGCCAATCTCGAAGTAGCAAGCCGCGTCGTCGCGCACGATGGTCGAGACGCCGATGAGGGCGACTTTTTTGCCGCTCAGCAGGGGATGGCGGCGGAGGGCGGGCAAGGCCTGGAATAGGTCCATCAAACCGTCTCCGCTATA
>JAUWOI010000173.1 GCA_030612185.1 Anaerolineae bacterium | reverse complement strand
CTGCCTTGGCCGACCGCTACGCAACCAACGGCGCGCTCGGTGCGCTCGACCCGGCCACCGGTCACATCCGGGCGATGGTCGGCTCTGCCGACTTCGACGACGAAGAGATTGATGGCCAGGTCAACGTCACGCTGCGCTGCCGACAGCCCGGATCATCCATCAAGCCCCTCACCTACGTCGCCGCCTTCGAGCGTGGCTGGACGCCGGCCACGTTGACGTGGGACCTGCGCACCGAGTTCCCCGACGGGGCCAACCCGCCCTACGTCCCGGTCAACTACGACGAGAAGTACCACGGTCCGACGCTCCTGCGCGAAGCATTAGCCAACTCCTACAACGTCCCTGCTGTTGAGGCGCTCCAGTTTGTGGGGGTTGACGGCCTGCTGGAGATGGCTGTGCGACTGGGTCTCGAATCTCTGGCCCACCCAGAACTCTACTGCCCCGAGTATCCCTACGACGGGCCCCCGGCCTATGGGTTGGCGCTCACGCTGGGCGGCGGCGAGGCTAAACTACTGGAGATGACCGGCGCCTTCGGTGTGTTCGCTAGCGGCGGCACACGCGTGGAGCCTAGCCCAATCCTGCGCATTGAGGACAGCCGGGGCAATGTCTTGATGGATAACTCCGCGCCCGCTCGCGAGATAGTCGTCTCTGCCCAACATGCCTATCTCATCACCAGTATCCTGGCCGATACCCAGGCTCGTTGCGCTGCTTTCCACTGTCCCAGCGTGCTCGAACTCAGCCGGCCAGCGGCTGCCAAGACCGGCACTACCGACGACTTCCGCGACGCCTGGACGGTCGGCTACACCCCCGACCTGGTGGCCGGCGTGTGGGTGGGCAACTCCGACAATTCCCCGATGGTCAACCTGCCCGGGTCGGCCGGCGCTGGCCCCATCTGGCACAACTTTATGGAGGCGGCCCACGATGGTCTGCCTGTGCGCGATTTTGTGCGCCCGCCCGGCATCGTCGAGCACGAAGTCTGCGCCAGTTCCGGCGCTCGTCCCACCGAATACTGCCCCCGGCGCAAGGTGGAAGTCTTCGCCGAGGATCAGCCGCCGCTGGACGAGGAGCACGACTGGTACCATAAGGTGCGGATTGACACCCTCACCGGGCTTCTCGCCAACGAGTTCTGCCCCGGCCACGTCGTTGAGCAGTTGATGGTCGTCATCACAGACGAACGAGGAAGGGAGTGGGCACAGGCTCACCCGGAGTACTTCGAGGGCCTGCCTCTAGCGCCGCTCGAATATTGCACCGAGGGCACCAGTCGTCCGGATGTCTTCATCACCCAGCCCGCACCGGGTAGCACTGTTCGTGGTATCGTGCCGGTCATCGGCACCGTCCAACTGCCCAACTTCGATCACTACGAGGCGCAGTACGGCATCGGTGGCAATCCCCAAGGCTGGGGTTGGATCAGCGGGCCGCACTTGGCGCAGGTGCGCGATGGCCTGCTGACTGAGTGGGATACCAACCACCTGGCCCCCGGTCTCTACACATTACGCATCACCGCCTTCGACCGCGAGCAGCACCGCATTGAGGCCCGGTCTCAGGTCTACGTCGCCGCCCCGACCGGGACACCAACGCCGGTGCAGTCTCCCACACCGGCGGTGACGCCCACCCTCCCGCCGACACTCACACCGACGGTCACCCTCCCGCCAGCCTTCACGCTGACGCCGAGCCTGACGCCTGCGCCCACGGAAGCGCCGACCTCTACGCCGACGCCGGGTCTGACGCCTACCCCCACAGAAGAAGCGTCGAGCGCTACGCCCACACCCTCGTTCACTCCAACCCGCGAGCCTACCCTTACACCGACCGTCGAGATCACGGCCACGCTGCCCGTCGCCCCCGCCACGACCGTGACTCCGACTCCCACGCCCACTTTCACCCCGTCGCCAGCCGGTAGTCCGCGTAGAGCCATAAAGCCAGCGAGCCCCTGCCACAAGTGGCAAGGGCTCGTTTAATCTGTAGGTGTGGTTGGTTTCGTTATCCGTTTGTCTACGAACTCACATTGCTGTGCTCTTCGCCACCTCCACCAGCCGGGCGAACGTCTCCGCGTCCCGCACGGCGATGTCGGCCATGATCTTGCGGTCCAATTCCACCTCGGCCAGTTTCAGCCCGTGGATGAAGCGGCTGTACGAAAGGCCGTTCAGCCGCGCTGCTGCGTTGATGCGTGTGATCCACAGCCGCCGCAGGTCCCGCCGTCGCTGACGCCGGTCACGATAGGCATACCATTGCGCCTTCATCCAGGCCTCGTTGGCCCGGCGGAAGAGGCGATGGCGCGTGCCGTAATACCCCTTGGTCTGGCGGAGTATCTTCTTATGACGATAGCGTGTTCTGGTTCCTCCCTTAACTCTCACAGCACTACTTCCCCTTTTCTCTCAGATACGGCGCTAGGCGACGCACACGCTGCTGCACGCCCTTCGACGTCACCGGAATTGTTTCGTCGAAGAGACGCTTCACCCGTTTGCTCTTCTTGCGCCGCAAGTGGGATTTGCCTAACTTGGTGCGCATCAACTTGCCTTTGCCGCCTTTTGTCCGTCGGAAACGTTTTGACGTGGCCTTATGTGTCTTGATCTTTGGCATTCTCTTACCCCTGTGCGCCTTTTTGCTTTGCTGGCGCCAAAACCATCAGCATCGTGCGTCCCTCCCGGTTCGGCCTTTGTTCGATCATGGCCACGTCGGAGAGTTCCTCGGCAATCCGCGTCAGTTGCTCGATTGCAATCTCTGGATAGGTGACCTCCCGGCCCCGGAAGCGGACGCGTATTTTAACCTTCATCCCTTCTCCCAGCCAGCGCCGGGCATCACGAACCTTGAAATTTCTGTGATGATCGGTTGTCTTTGGACGCAGACGAATCTCTTTGACCTCGACCTGTTTCTGTGCCTTACGCGCCTCTCGTTCCCGCTTTGCCTCCTGGTACAGAAACTTGCCGTAGTCCATCACCCGGGCGACGGGAGGGTCCGCCGCTGGCGACACTTCCACTAGGTCCGACTCGTGCTCATGGGCAACTGTCAAAGCCTCAGATAACGACAGTACACCCAGGTGAGTGCCATCTGCGTCAATGAGACGAACATGGGAAGCCCGGATCTGGTGGTTAATGCGATACTGCACGCGCTTGCTAGTGGTATACTTCTTTTTCCTAATTCAGCCTACCTCCCTTGTAAACCGGATGCGCACGGTAGAGATGATAACACAATTGCGGAAAGGTGTCAAATCGGCGGGCAGTCACCCGTCAGAGCAGTCGCCTTTCCGCCACCGATTCCTGCGCCAGCGCGAGAAAATCGTCCACGGGCATCGCGCCGGGCACGTTGCCGTCACGCATGCGCAGGTTCACCTGCCCGGCCTCCATCTCCCGGTCGCCGACGACGAGCATATAGGGGACTTTCTGCAATTGCGCATCGCGGATCTTGGCCTGCATGCGCTCGCCCGAGTCGTCCACCTCGGCCCGCAGTCCCGCCGCCTGCAGTTGTCCGGCCACGGAGCGGGCATACTCCACGTGCCGGTCGGCGATGGGGATGAGTACCACCTGCACCGGGCTGAGCCAGACGGGGAAAGCCCCGGCGTAGTGTTCCACGAGGACGCCGAAGAACCGCTCCAGGCTGCCCAGCAGCGCCCGGTGCACCATGTAAGGCCGGTGCTCCTTGCCGTCCTCGCCTATGTAGGCCATGTCGAACCGCTCAGGCAGGTTGAAGTCGAACTGGATCGTCGTACACTGCCAGGCCCGCCCCAGTGCGTCCTTGATCTTGATGTCAATCTTGGGGCCGTAAAACACCGCCTCGCCTTCCATTCGCTCGTAGGGCAGGTTTCGGGCCTCCAACGCCTTGACCAACGATATCTCGGCCTGTTCCCACATCGTATCGGCGCCGGCGTACTTCTCCGGTCTTTTGGGGTCGCGCACGCTCAGTTCGATCTTGAACTCCTCAAAGCCAAAGCCACGCAGCAGGTCCAGGCTGAAATCCAGTACGCGCAAGATTTCGTCCTCGATCTGTTCTGGCGTGCAAAAGATGTGGGCATCGTCCTGCGTGAAACCGCGTACCCGCAGCAAACCATGCAACACGCCACTGCGCTCGTAGCGATAGACCGTACCCAACTCGGCCCAGCGCAGGGGCAGTTCGCGGTACGAACGCATGCGCGATTTGTAGATCAGGATGTGGAACGGGCAGTTCATGGGCTTGATGTAGTAGTCCTGCCCATCAACATCCATGGGAGCATACATACCGTCTCGATAAAAATCGAGGTGTCCTGACGTCTCCCATAGTTGCGCGCGACCGATGTGCGGTGAGAAAACGATGTCATAACCACCTTCATAGTGCCGCTTGCGCCAGTAGTCCTCGATCAGGACGCGTATCTGTCCACCCTTGGGGTGCCAGTAGGCCAGACCTGCCCCGCCCTCCTCGTGAAAACTGAGCAGATCCAACTCCTTGATCAGCCGCCGGTGGTCCCGTTGTTCCACCTCCTCTCGCCAGGCCAGGAACTCCTCCAGTTGCTGGGCTGTCTCCCAGGCCGTGCCGTAGATGCGCTGGAGCATGGGGCGGCGCTCGTCCCCACGCCAGTAGGCCCCGGCCACGTTGAGCAACTTGATCGCGTCGGGGTTGATCTCCCGCGTATTGCCCACGTGTGGCCCCCGGCACAGGTCTAGGAACGGCCCATCCTTGTAGATCGAGAGTTTGGGCGTTTCCTCCAGCGGCTCGCCGTATTCGTCCGTCCCGGCGGCCAGGATGCCATCAATCAACTCCAACTTGTAGGGTTGGTCGGCGAAGATACGACGCGCCTCCTCCTCGTCAACCTCCTGATATACGAAATCGTGTCCCTCGGCGATGATCTCTTGCATACTGGCTTCGATCTCCGCCAGATCCTCCGGCGTGAGCGGCCGGGGCAGGTCGAAGTCGTAGTAGAAGCCGTTTTCGATGGGCGGGCCGATGGCGACCTGGCCTGCGGGGAATTTCTCCAGCACTGCCTGGGCCATCACGTGTGACGCCGAGTGGCGCAGTTTGTAAAGATAACTTTTCTCGTAATTCACTTTCTCAGCCATTGTTTTCCTCCTCATATATATACAAAAAACCCCACGCCCTGGGGCGCGGGGGTCTCCCACGTGGTTCCACCCAAGTTCCGCAACGCTGGGCGCTGCGACACTCTGCGGCGATAACGGGCCGTCCCGGAGCCCCATACTCTCGCGCGACGGCGATTTGAGGGACCCGCTCCCGGGGGGTTTTCCCGCCTGTCAGGTCAAGGGGGCTTGCAGCCTACGACCCCCTCTCTCTGGGACCTTCTCAGGTCGGTACTCGTCCCGGTCAACGCTTTGACGATATTTGGTTGTGGCTACGCCGTGTGCCGCATTTCTACGCCCGCAATATTCTCCCTGCCACGCGCCTGGCGGCCATATTCAGCAGGTGTATCCTGTGACATTGGTAGTGATGTGTGCAATAAGATGTGCTCTACTGTCTGTGGTAAGTTAATGAAAATGAAAAAACCGGCAGGATATAAATAATCTTCGCCCTCATTATCCATCACGCGAACGTAATTAGACCGTGCTGCACTCTCGTCGGGCAGGATTTGGTATACCATGCGCGGAGTCAACAAGTCCGGGTCGTTGGTGTTGATGCAGATGGCAAATTGTGGCCTTGGGTTTTGAGTCTCTGTCATAATCTTTAGTCCAGGAAGCGTTTGATTCTTATTTTCTTTTTGCCGATGCCGTGCGCCTCAAACCAGTGTACTTCGGCAAAGCGTACTGTACCGTCAGACAACTGAACGGTAGCAGTACCTTTTAGCTTCCTCCAGCGACCTTTGCCATATTGCTTTCGTAAGAATGAAAGTATGCGAATCTTGCTGCCCACAGCAATGGTTTCGATGTTGGTAATTTTTCCAACGATCTCGAAATGCATAATAGGCTCGCAGCCCGTGGCCTCATTGGAGAGCACAGCCTAATGGGCGGTACAAGACTTGAACTTGTGACCTCCACGATGTCAACGTGGCGCTCTAGCCATCTGAGCTAACCGCCCGTGATGCTCAGATTATACCATTATCCCCACCGCTTTGCAAGTGACGCTCATTGTGCTACAATTCGCCCCGATGAAAACGAACGACACCTGGGGCATCGTGGGACACGAGTGGGCGGTGGCGCTGCTGCGGCGGGCGGTGGCAAGGGGGGATGTCTCGCACGCTTATTTGTTCACCGGGCCGCCCGGCGTGGGCAAGACGACGCTGGCGCGGGCGCTGGCGTCTGCCCTGCTGTGCCAGGCTGAAGGGGACGAGGGTGAGGTCCCCTGTGGCGTGTGTCGCGCCTGCCGCCTGGTGGCCAGCGGCAACCACCTTGACCTGCACATCGTTGCGTCCGAACGGCCCGGCGCCAGTCTCAAGATAGACCAGGTGCGCGGACTGCGGCGCCAACTGGCGCTCACCCCCAACGAGGGACACTGGCGGGTGGCCATCCTGCGCCGCTTCGAGGAGGCCACTACCTCCGCCGCCAACGCGCTGCTCAAGACGCTGGAGGAGCCCCCGCCCTACGTCGTGCTCGCAGTGCTGGCGAGCGACGCCGACCGCCTGCTCCCCACGATCGTCTCCCGCTGTCAGCAGGTTCCCCTGCGCCCGTTGCCCGTACCGGCGGTACAGCAGGCCCTCGTCGAGCGCTGGAACGCGGAGCCAGAGCAGGCCGAACTCCTGGCCCACCTTTCGGGCGGGCGGCTGGGCTGGGCGGTGCGCACGCTCACAGACAAGAAAGCGCTCCAGCGTCGCGCACAGCGGTTGGATGACCTGGATCGCCTCCTGGGTGTTTCTATCACCGAGCGCTTCCGCTACGCCGAGAAACTGGCCCGCGACCCGGTCGCCACGCAGGAGACGCTCGACCTGTGGATC
The DNA here is from genome assembly GCA_030612185.1 of Anaerolineae bacterium. The sequence continues at coordinate 1,531 of JAUWOI010000173.1, read as the reverse complement.
GGCTGGTGGCGGGATGTGTTGCTGCTGGCGGCCGAGGTGGACGCGCCGCTGACGAACGTGGACCGGGAGAGCACACTGCGCGACCACGCTCGCCGTTTCGGCGTGGAGCGGAGCGCCAGTGTAGTAGAAGCCCTGCGCAGCGCGGCCGACCGGCTGAAGCGCAACGCCAAGACGCGCCTCACGCTTGAGGTGTTGATGCTGGACTTGCCCCTCCCGTAAACACAGAGAAGATCGCAGAGTGAGTACGCCTACGTGCGAACAGGTCTACGCGATGTGGCACGTGGGCGTGCCTTGTACAAGACATCATCCACGTGTTCGGCGTAATTTGTAATGGGCGCCCCCGTTTCATCCGAGCCAACAACATACTCCGGCTCAGGTTCGGCGATGGTGAACGTACCGCATAATTGCCAGGTGCGGGTTCGGGTCAGGTCAAATGGTTGCGCGTATTGCTCTAATGTGGATTGGACCATAGTGGATACATCTTGAGCGTGGCATTGTGCTTCGCGCAGCAACCGCCGCCGAGAGAATTCGGTTCATCCTCTTGGTTCGCTGTCATATTCCGCATATGACAACGAATTCAAGGATTTACCGAATCTCGGCCAGAGGGAGGCGAAGCCCGTAGGCATCAAGTTAAGAGTTAGGTCGCACTTACCGGAGACTGCCTGGCTCTGAGGAACACTCCGGTTTGATGGAACCCTCGTTTTCCCTTTTCACGTCATGCTACTGTCCCCTTTGCCTTTCAGCCTCCGGGTTAGACGCTGAACAACTTTCCCATCCGCAGGAAGTAGGGTTGTCACCCCGCTGTGATGGATGCCCTCTTACGGGCGCACGATCAGAGGGGGACGGGGGACGCCACGACCCGAAAACCGGAGCTGTCCCAGCGGGCGGCCGGGTCGTGCCTGCCGCGGCCGGCGCCGCGAACGCTCCTCGCCCCATCGTAGAACGCGCCCCCGCGCAACACCCGGCGCACCTCAGAGGCCGCCTCCAGATCCTCCCGCCCATCCCCGGGGTCGTACGGATAGTCAAAGTCAGGCTTTTCCCAGTCCTTCCCCCACAGACTCCGCGTCCACTCCCACACATTGCCGGCCATATCGGCACAGCCGTAGGTGCTATCCCCCTGGGGTGAGTATTGGCCCGCCGGCGTGGTATCACCGACGCTGTTGCCAGAGTTGCATAACTTAGCCGTGGGCCGTTCGTTTCCCCAGGGGTAAATCCGGCCATCGGTCCCCCGGGCGGCCTTTTCCCACTCGGCCTCTGTCGGCAGGCGAAAGTTCTCGCCTGTCTCCTGGCTCAGCCACTCGCAGAAGGCGGCACCGTCGTGCCACGAGACCGTTGTGTTAAGCTAAAAGGTGTCGCCTTTTGGAGTACTAATTTGAGAAGTGTGGTAGAATAGGGATGGCAGTAGCAGTAGGCGCTGTGGGAAGAGTGGGCAGCGCAGTTTGCTGTCCACGAATCTTCCCACAGCGCAGCCACCCGACCACACTGGCTTCAAATGGTGCCCGAAAGGAAATCTAACCATGTCGAAAACTGA
>JAUWOI010000117.1 GCA_030612185.1 Anaerolineae bacterium | reverse complement strand
CTCAACACCGAATTCCTGGCTGGCGTCGTCATCTCCCAGTCGGCTCACCCCGGCGCCCCTCTCGTCTATGCGCCCAGGCCGATGCTTATGGACCTGAGAACCGGCTTCAGCCTCGCCGGCTCTATTGATGGCGAGATGGCCGCAGTTGCTGGCGTCCAGATGGCGCATTTCTATAACGTGCCTGTCAGTGTCCACGGCCAGTGGAGTGACTCGGTGCTGGACGACGGCCAAAGCATCCTCGAGCACGCGTACACGGCGCTTTTGGGTGCCCTTTCCGGAGCGAACATACTCGTCGGCGCTGGCTCGCTTCAAGAGACTCTTTCGATCAGCCACGCACAGTTGGTCATGGACGACGAGATCAACAAGATTTGCTTCAGGGCCCTGGAAGGCTTCGTCGTTGACAAGGACCGTCTGGCGGTAGATGCCATCGCCAGGGTTGGCCCTGCCAGCAACTTCCTGGCGGACGAGCATACTGCCAGGTTCTGTAGAGGAGAGCGGTATACGCCGGCCCTGTTCTACCGGGGCTCCGTAGAGGGCTGGGAAGAAGGTGGCAGAAAGACGTTCCGAGATAGAGCCAAAGAGAAGGCCAAGGCCATCCTGGAGGAACACAAGCCCAACCCGCTTCCTGAAGATACTGCCAAGGCGCTCGACGAGTACGTGAACGATGCCTTCAAATCGCTTGGAATCGATTGGGAATTGTAAACCCACGACCAATTAACAATAAATAACAGAGAGGTACAAGAACAATGTCAAACATTCTGGAACAAATGCACAAGGATCTGTACGACGGCAAGGCTGACGAGGTGGGAACGGCTACTCAGAAAGCCCTCGACGAGGGAATGTCGGCACAAGAGATTCTCAGTGACGGTCTGACCAGCGGCATGGACAAAGTGGGCAAAGACTTCAAAGCCGGTGACCTGTTCATCCCTGAAGTGTTGATGTCCGCCAAGGCAATGCACGCTGGGATGGCGGTGCTGCGTCCGCTCCTGACCGAGTCAGACGCGCTGTCGCTGGCCAAAATTGTGATTGGCACCGCAGCCGGCGACTTGCACGACATTGGCAAGAATCTGGTGGGCATGATGCTGGAAGGCGCCGGCTTTGAGATCATTGATCTGGGCACTGATGTGTCACCGGAAAAGTTCGTCGAAGCCGTGCGCGCCGAAGGAGCCGACCTGGTCGGTATGTCGGCACTGCTGACGACCACGATGCCGAGCATGAAGGTCACCATAGAGGCACTGACCGAAGCCGGGCTTCGCGACAGTGTGAAGGTTATCGTCGGCGGCGCGCCCGTGACTGCTGGATTTGCCGAGGAGATCGGCGCCGACGCCTACGCGCCTGATGCTGCTTCGGCAGTAGACACCGCGCGTAGCCTCATGGCATAGGCAGGGGCGAGGCCAAGGGGCGGAACCGCCCCTTGGCCTTGTCCTTTGGGTTTTACCGCTATCACCGACCACAACACAATCAGAGCGCTCTCAGAACTTGGCGAGAGTCCGAATCTGCTTCCTTCAGCGCACCACCAAGGACGATGTGTCCAATGAGAGATTCCCCTGTTTGTGAAATACACTGTGGGAAGCCAGGCAGTCGGTATGCAGAAACCGAGGAGTGAGGGAAGGCCGGGTTGACTATGCCTCAAGACAATAACATGACCGAGGACCTGACCTACGAACGTTGCGTTGAACTTATGCCAGAATGGCAGGGGCTAGACCTTAAGATTAGTGTCCTGACCGGAGGCATTACCAATAGACTCTACCGAGTTCAACTGTCCGATGGGGGGGATTACGTCGTCCGTGTTTATGGGCCAAACACAGAGTTGTTCATTAATCGCGATGTCGAGATGGAGAGCATTCGGCGGATGGAACCAACCGGGATCACGCCGAGGCTAATCAAATACTTGCCTGAGAAGAACGTGACCATCGTGGAATTCATCCCTGGCACGCCCTTAAAAAATGCCGATTTCTTGAAAGATGAACTCCTGGGAGCGGCGGTGCGGCCTATTAGACTCATCCATAGTTCCGGAGTGCGACTGCCCAGGCTATTCGATCCTCTTCAAGAAGTAAAGCATCTCTTCAAGGTACTTACACAGGTTGGGCTGGATTATCCAGAGTTCGATATCCGTGGAACGATCAGTATTTTGGACCGCATCTCGACGATGGCCAACATCCCGCACTCGGAGTATTTGCCCTGTCACAACGATCTCTTGGCCGATAACTTCATCCTGGTCGAAGATCGGGATAGATACCGGGAGCCAGTTTGTCTGATTGATTGGGAGTACGCAGGGATGAATACTCCTTACTACGAGATCAGCGACATGTTCCAAGAGATCCTTATGCCCAGAGAAGTCGAAGAGAAGATACTCAGAATCTACTGGGAAGATCACAACATGGATGAGCACTTTCTCAAGACAGACATGTTCAAGCCTTTCCCCGACATATACTGGTTTCTCTGGAGCCTTATACAACTAAGCGTATCCAATATCGAATTTGATTACTATGACTATGGAAAGGTTAAGTACGAGAATGCTCAGAACAACATCCAGGTGTTGAGAGAACGGTATGAACTCGATATCTAGCACTGGGGTTACTACTCAGGTGCAACGCACTTTTGCTGCAAATTTGCCTGTTCTACGGTGCAATCCACTGCGAGTACCACCGCGAGTACTCGTGGCGGGGCTCGTGGCAGGCTGCTGGACGAAATCGCTGAAATAGCAAGAAACAAGTGCGTTGCACCTTATGGCTGGTAGTTACATATTGGGGTAGTCAATGCATTGATTATGGACTGGTTTTGTCAGTGGTTGAGCAAACAAGAAATGTAAAGGAGAGGACAAAATGTCAATAGCGAATGCGAAAGAAATTCTGTTAAAGGCAACAGAGGAAGGATACGCCGTTGGTGCGTTCAATGTCACCAACATCGTCCAGATGGAGGCTGTCGTGGAGGCTGCTGTAGACAAAATGGCCCCCCTCATTATCCAAACGTCTGTGACGCCGTCCAAGTTCCTGGGCCGTCACGTCCTCGTGGCCGTGTACCGAACCCTGGCCGAAGCGGCCCCGATCCCGATTGCCATCCATCTGGATCACTGCCGAGACGTGGACTACTGTAAGCAGTGCGCCGATGCGGGTTATACAAGCATCATGATGGACGCCTCGAGACAGGTCTTCGAGGAGAACGTGAGGCAGACTAAAGCAGTCTGCGATTACTGCCACGCGGTGGGGAACATTTCCGTCGAGGGAGAATTGGGCACGGTCTCAGGTGTCGAAGACCAGATCAAGGTTGCGGAGGATGAGGCCGCCCTCTGCGACCCGGAGCAGGCTGTGGAGTTCGTCGAGAGAACCGGTGTAGACCTGCTGGCTCCGGCGATCGGAACGGCCCACGGGATCTACAAGACGAAGGATCCAAAAGTTGACGTCGAGCGGCTCCAAAGGATAAGCGAGTTGCTCAACGGGAAAGGGCCAAGAGTCCCCCTGGTGATCCACGGGGGAACTGGTCTCCCCCCCGACACGGTGAAGAAGTTGATTGCCTCCGGTGGCGCCAAGTTCAACGTGTCCACGGACCTGAAACACGTCCTCCTTGACGCCACGTTCAACTACGTCTCGGAGCACAGGGATGAATACAATCCGGGGAAGGTTGACGTCGCTATAAAGGACGCGATCAGGGAGAGGATTGGATATTGGATTGATATGCTGGGCTCCGCCGGTAAAGCCGGGTGATCGAAACTAATTTAAGGAGGTACAACTATGAAAAAGATAGGAGACTACTTCGTCCCGTGGCTCAGCGGGCAAAAAATGTATATCTCCCCTCACATTGAGCTGGCGTGGCGGGAACCGGATCTGCACAGGATGATGTCGAACGAGAACCCCTGGGAGCCCTCCCAGAAAGTTCTCGAGGCCATCAACAAATACGCGAAGATGGCGAACAGGTATCCAGACCAGGGTCTGGTCATCCGCTCGAAGATTGCCGAGATCAACGGGCTGGACGGTCCCGAAAACGTCATGCTTGGCAACGGGACGAGCGAGGTCTACGATATGATCTTTCGCAGTTTCCTGCAGCCCGGTGAGGAGGTGATTCAGCACACACCGTGCTTTGGCATCTACAAATTGCGGTGTGCTGCTCTGGGCGGCAAACTTGTATCTGTGCCGATGGTCTACGATAAGAAAAACGGACAACTTCTGTTCGACCCCGACGCAGTACTCAATGCCATCACGCCGAAAACTAAAGTCGTCGTGATCGCTCACCCGAACAATCCGACCGGAAACTTCATGGACAAAGAGGACTTCATCAGGATCGCCGAGACCGGAGTCCCCTTCATCATTGACGAAGCCTACATCGAGTTTGCCGGGGTGGAGAGGTCCCACGTGGAACTGACCAGGAAGTATAAGAACGTCATCGTCACCCGTACGCTCTCCAAGGCGTATGGGTTGGCCGGCCTGCGGTTCGGATATGCGTTCGGCGATAAGGACATCATTTTACAAATCGCCGCCATGCTCATTCCCTGGAACGTTGGGACGATACCGATGTGGGCAGCCCTGGCCTCCTTGGAAGACACGGATGCCATGAGGAAGAGGGTGGAGTTCAACAGCCGCGAGGTGAGGTACATCGAAGGGGAACTGGAAGACATCCCAGGGCTTACGATATTCCACTCTCATGGAAACTACATCCTCTTCGACAGCGCAGGTGCCGGGAAGAAGGGAAAGGACGTGGTGGAGTATGCGCGGAGGAAAGGGGTGATCTTAAGGCCCCAACCCGAGATGTATGGCAGTGCTGGCTTCTTCCGCGTCACCGTAGGGTTGGAGGAGGAGAACCGGCTGGCCGTTCAGGCCATCAAAGAGTTCTTCTCCAGTTAGGCAGGCTGGAACCACACGTGGGGCAGCCTTTCCAGGCTGCTGGCAGGCTTCGTCGTGAGTCTGTCCTGGGTTGGGGTGCAGGGCTCAACCAAACGGCCCGCAAGCCTGCCCCACTTCTCAAGGTTTTCTAGGAGGAGGAACAAAATGGCAGAGAAAGGCTTCAAAATCAAGGCGCTCATATTCGACCAGGATGGGGTCATCATTGACACGGAGAGGGATGGCCATCGGGTGGCCTTCAACCAGACGTTCAAGGAATTTGGATATGGCTTTGAATGGGACGTGGAGAAATACCACGAACTGCTTCAGGTATCCGGTGGCAAGGAGCGGATGAGACACTACCTCCATACCGAAGGCTTTGGCGTCGAGGTAAAGCCAGAGGAGGAGGACGACCTCATCAAGAGGATGCACAAGAAAAAGACCGCGACCTTCATCGAACTCATCGAAAGCGGCAAACTTCCTCTCCGGCCAGGTGTCAAACGATTGATGCAGGAGGCTATGGATGCAGGCCTGACGCTGGGGGTATGCACCACGTCCAATGAGCGGGCGGCCCATGCCGTTGCCTACAATGTTTTGAAGGACATCAAGTTCGTTTTTGTCCTTGCAGGGGACGTGGTGAGCAAGAAAAAGCCAGACCCCGAGATCTACAACCTGGCGTTGGAGAAGACAGGCTTGAAGCCCGAGGAATGTATCGTCGTTGAGGATTCGAGAAACGGCGTTCTGGCTGCCGGGGCTGCCGGAATGAACATCGTGGCGACGACAAACGTCTACACGGAGAGGGAGAACCTCAGCGAGGCGGATATCATCGTCACCTGCCTCGGCGACCCGGACGGCGAGAAAGGCGAGTTGAAGCAGGGGGGAGAGGGTCTCGATTACGACGGCGTTCTCCGGCTCGACCAGTTGATCGAGTATTTCTCGAAGTAACGTCCAGGTCATGTTCCAACACAGAGCGTTGACGGCCGTGATCGAGCGACGACTAGGCATCATCTTCGATCTGGATGGGACCGTCTATCGAGGCGATCAGTTGATCCCCGGCGCTCGCGAAGCAGTTGAGAGGCTGCGTCGCTGGGCGCACCCCATCATCTTCGTTACCAACGCGCTCGAAAGCAGTGCCGAGCACGCCGCCAAACTCACTCGATTCGGCATCCCCACCAGTCCCGACGAGGTGGTCACCGCGCCGTCGGTTCTCATGCGCTACCTCAGCCGGCACATGCCAGACGCCACCGTGTTCATTATCGGTGATCCCCCGCTGCTGGAGGCGCTAAGAGCCAACTTTCGGCTCAGCAAAGACCCGGCCGAGATTGGCGTGGTGGTTGTCAGTTGTGACCGTACCTTCGACTTTCGCAAACTGAATATTGCCTTTCAGTCTCTGCGGCGAGGGGCGCGCTTTCTGGCCGTCAACGCTGATGCCACTGCGCCGGTGCCTGGAGGCGAAATCCCTGATGCAGGCGCTGTTATTGGCGCGTTGGAAGGCTGTAGCAAGCGCCAGGTTGAACTAATCGCCGGCAAGCCCTCTCCCCTCGTCGTTGAAGTTGTCCTTGAGCGACTGGGGCGGCCGGCCAGCGAGTGCCTGCTGGTCGGCGATAGTCTGGAGACCGACATTCTGATGGGCCACCGCGCCGGCATGACCACTGCTCTGGTACTGACCGGCGTCACCCGGCGGACGGACCTGGCCCACGCTCCGGTGCGGCCCGATTACGTGCTGGAAAGCATTGCCGGGACGCCCCGGCTGTTGGGCAGCGACTGACCCCGCCATCTTGCGGTAGGCTTCTCATCCTAGCAACCGGGATTTGACACATGAGGCCTTCGATACTATACTGGTCTGTGAGTTGGGTCAAGGTTGTTGCTGGACGACGCTGGCGAGAGCGCCCAGGCCATGGCCCTGTCGCTGTTGATCTTCGTCGCTGGGATGATGGCACGTGTGCTCTTTTCCTTGCTGACCCGTGGTGTCGAACAGCGCACGCAGGCGTGGACTCAGCGCTAGTACAACCTAAGGCCATCCGATTAAGATGAACATTGCCGCCATAAGGACAGAGGCTGACCAAGAGCCTCCCCCACATCCCAAACGTCGTCCTCCCTGGCTGCGTGTGCGCGCCCCCACGGGCGAGGCGTATCATTGGCTCAAGCGGTTGATGCGAGCCGAGGAGTTGCACACCGTCTGCGAGGAGGCCCGCTGCCCCAACATCGGCGAGTGTTGGGAGCACCGCACTGCCACCTTTCTCATCCTCGGCGATACCTGCACGCGCAACTGCCGCTTCTGCAACGTCAAGACAGGCCGCCCTGCCCCGCTCGGCTCCCACTCGGAAGAGCCGGAGCGCGTGGCCCAGGCGGTGCAGGCGATGGGACTCAAGCACGCCGTCATTACCTCGGTGGACCGGGACGACCTGCCCGACGGCGGGGCTTCCGTCTTCGCCGCTGTCATCCGTCGCATCCGTGCCCTCCAACCCGGCTGCACGGTAGAGGTGCTGATCCCCGACTTTCGCGGGCAGGTCGAGCCGCTGAAGACGGTGATGGACGAGCGGCCTGACATCCTCAACCACAATGTTGAGACGGCGCCGCGCCTCTTCCGTGCGGTGCAGCCCCAGTGCCGCTATGAGTGGTCGCTGGCCGTATTGCGGAACGCCAAATCGCTGTGGCCGGAGGCGATCACCAAGAGCGGCATCATGGTCGGCCTGGGGGAGACGGTAGATGAGGTGCTGGAGGTGATGCGAGACCTGCGTGAACTGGACGTGGATATCCTCACCATCGGGCAGTACCTGCAGCCCACCAAGCAGCACGTCCCCATCTCTCGCTACTACACGCCGGAGGAGTTCGAGATGTTCCGGGAGCGGGGCTACGAGATGGGGTTCCGCTGGGTCGAAAGCGGCCCGCTGGTGCGCAGTTCCTACAACGCCGAGGCGCAGGCGCGGGCGTTATCTACGCCGCCTCGGGCTTGAGGTGCAGCGATTTTAGGGGATTTTTAGTTGATTTATCACCGAAGTACGGTGTTGTTATGGTATGATATATATGTACTGCTTGGGGCGGTGAACGACGCCGAAAAAAGCCGATTCCGCTTTTGATCCTGTCATCGGCCCAAATGTGCCTGTTTGAGGCCCAATTCTGGCAGTAAGGAGCGTCTATATATCGGAGCCATGCCTGAAGGATTGCAGGGGGGCAGTTGTCTGCAGTCCTTCTTTGTTTTGTGGGCTGAGGCGGCTACGAGTAGACTGCAGTTTTGGGATTCGAGTTGGGCGAATCGTCCAGAGGGCAAAGAAACCACTTTAGCCTACGGAAGGCCTCCGCCGCAAGGCGCGCTTCGCAGGACCAGAAATGCGCTGGAGCCGTTCTGGCGCAGAGAGACTCGTCCCCGTGCGTGCAGCGATTATGAGCAACCATTTCGATAAGCTTTGCCACACCGTCTACAACTCGCCCCCAATTTGAAGAATTGAAATGCACCCGTCAGTAGGGATTCCGCAATAAGTCGACCTAGCGCCGCAACCCATAGATATAGCGGTAAGCCACCCTGAGTGACTTGTCATCACATCGGCCTAACCAAGCCAAAAGCGGTGAAGAAAATCCCCCCCCACATATAGTGCAAATCAGCAACATTTTCCCAGATATGGGGGACAATTCCAATCAACGGATTGTCAACGAACTGCGCTAAGTGACAAGAAGTCATCCAGGGGATCAGCCCCCGCATCTGGGGGTCAGCTCACGGGACTTATTGCGGAATTCCTCAGTACGCAAGTCGTTGACAAGAACAGAGAGCGATGGTACAATAAAAATGTAACCTTCTCAAGGCATGTGATGCCACGACTTCACGCCGAGACTGCTTTCATCGCCGATCGTCGCGCTCGTGCTGTTGGTCGGCTTTTGTTTTGAAGGCAAGTGATGCTTGATAAGACAATGGACTCCATTGCTGGAAGTCACGCTGGCTTGCAATTCTCATACCAGGCCGAGTTGCGCCGGCCACGCAGGGTGAACGTCGTGGCTGGCGCTTCTTTGTGCCGCACGTTAGTATGCTAGGCCATCTCGCTTGGGACGCTGCGTTTTGGCGCTGTTGACATGCAACGCAAGGAGGGTGATGATGGACAGGGAACTAAACAGCCTTGGACGGTCAAGTAAGATACTTGTTAGGTCGGTTAGTTTGCTCGTGGTGGTCTTTATCTTGCTGACTTCTGTGGCGACGCCGGCTCGATCAACATCAGCCTTAGGCATCCAACACCCAATCACTGAGGTATATTCAACTCCTGAACCGACTTTCGCGCGTAGTGCGACGGAAGACCCCATTGTGAACGCTCCGAATGCCACGACTATATACTACTTCGACTGGGACAACGGCTTCTATGATGGATACGATGGCTGGCAAGTTGGTGACTGGAACAGCACGGATGGTTACGACTACTGGGACGACGATACAGACTCTGCGGCACGTGCCTGGACACTAACTGCTATGCACTCGGCTGACTGCCACGACGGTGTGTGCTCTGGTACAGAGCAAAGATACTATCGCTATATGGAGGCTTATGCGCAGAGGAACATCGATCTGTCTGGATGGATGCCTGGTGACACGATTGAAGCAAGGTTCTACCTGTGGATCGATACGTTATCAAACGACTGGTTCTATTTCCTTGTATCTGACGATGGGGGCTCACCCGATAGTTGGGTAATCCTCCACGGCGAGACCGGGTTTAGCGATTGGCACCTGGTGACGGTGGATCTGAGTCCGTATGCAGGGCAATCAGACATATGGATTAGCTTCAAGTTCGATACGGACTGGAGTCTCTGGGCCGAGGGTGCCTACGTGGACGAGCTGGTCATCACAGGAGAGGAATCTTCTGCCGGCATCTGCGTTCCTGACTGGAATCTGTATTGTGGCGACTCAGATTCCTATAACAATGGCTTCGGTGGCTCCACTGACCAGATTGACAGCTACTCATGTACGAGCTGGAACGAATCCGGCCCGGAGTATACCTACCGCTTTGTCCCCGATGTGTCAGGGCAGGTTGATGTTACGCTGAGCGGCATGTCGGCCGACCTGGACATCTTCGTGATAGATGATGCAGGGGGGAGCTGCAACGCCGGCAATTGCATCGCCTATGGAGACACGACAGCCACGTTCAATGCGACGGCTTTGCAGACCTACTATCTGGTAGTAGATGGCTACGACGGTGCGGTTGGTGACTACACTATTACTGTGAACTGTAACAGGGCGCCCCCCCCCCCCCCC
>JAUWOI010000475.1 GCA_030612185.1 Anaerolineae bacterium | reverse complement strand
GGGGGGGGGGGGGGGCGGGGGGCCCCCCCCCCCCTGTGTTGTGACGTTCACATCGTTCGTGAGCCGTCGTAAGGTGGCCCCAGATGACCGGGGCTAGGGCGCAACGACCGTCCCTTCGTAGTAGTCAGCGCCGACCGGCTGCGGCACGTAGCCACTGACCTTGTTGGAGAACAGGAGTGGCGTATTGTTGTGCGCGATCCACAAGCGAGCGACGTCGTCGTGCAGCAATTGCTCGACCTGCTGGTAGATCGCTTCGCGCTCGGCCTGGTCGGGGTTGATGGCTGCCTGGTAGAGCAACTTGGCGATTTCCTGGTTGGCGTAGAAGCCTTCGCGCGCGTCAGGTTCTTTCACCTCGTCGGCCGAGCTCAGGCCGCCGAAGAAGTAGTTGTGGAAGTTGTCAGGGGCGCCGTTGTCGCCGCCCCAGCCGAGCATGTACAGCCCGGGGAGCAGGCCATTGCGCCGCAGACCCAGGAAGGTCGGCCAGTCGCCAGCCAACTCAAGCGTGGCATTGATGTTTGCCTTGGCCAGGTTGGCGGCCATGGCCTCGCCGATCTCCTTGGGGCTGGGATAGTAGAAGCGGGTCACCGGCATGTAGTACAGCGTGAGCGGTAACTTGTCCCCGGCTTTGTAGATAACGTTACCTTCCGCGTCGGATATGTCGAACGCGATGGTCACTTCGCTCAGCCCGTCGGGGAAGCCCGCATCGGCCAGGAGTTGCTTCGACAGTTCTGGATCGTAGACCCAGTCCTCGATGGCGTCGTTGTGGCCCCATACCAGCGGCGGCAGGAAGTTCACTGCCGCCTCACCGTACGCGCCGTAGAAGTTCTCGACCAGGCCTTCGCGATCGATGGCGTGGACGATGGCTTCGCGCACCTTGACGTCTTGGAATTCCTCGGTCTGATAGGGGAACGCCAGGTAGCCGGTGTTCAGCGCCGGGCGGGCCATGACGTACAGGTCGGAGTCGGCCTCGGCAGAGGCGATGTCTTCGGACACGGCCTGTTCCAGACCGTGGATGTCGCCGGCCTTCAGGGCCAGGAAGCGGGCCGAGTCGTCGGGGATCACCCGCCAGATGATCTCATCAATAGTGGGTTTGCCACCCCAGTAATCTTCGTTGGCCACCACCGTGATGTGGTCACCCTCCACCCACTCCTCGAAGATGAACGGTCCGGTGCCGACGCAGCCTGCTGAAGGCATGCCGTATTCCTCGCCGTACTCCTCGATGGCTGCCGGGCTGGAGATGGCGAACATGTCCATGGCCAGGTTAGCCAGGAAGGGGGCCAGGGGTGCGCCCAGGACGAACTTGACGGTGTAGTCGTCAACCTTTTCGACGGCGGTCATGACGCTGTCGTCGTCGAAGCCGAACCACATGTACTCGTAATACTCGAATACCTGGCTCTCAAAGTGGTAGGCGTTGTCGGTGAAGCGCCAGCGCTCGAAGTTGAAGATGACGGCGTCGGCGTTGAAGTCGGTTCCGTCGTGGAACTTGACGCCCTCGCGCAACTTGCAGGTCCACTCGGTGCTGTCCTCGTTGGCGGTGCACTCGGTGGCCAGGGCTGGGATCGGCGTGGTGGAACCGGGCTCGTACTGGTAGAGAGGCTCCAGGCATTGGCCGGTCACGCGGAACGATTCGCCATCGGTGACGATGGCGGGGTCCAGTTGGACCGAGTCGCCGCCACGGCCAAAGATGAACGTGACAGGTTCCGCGGGCGGTGCTTCGGTTGGTGCTGGCGCTTCGGTCGCCGCCGGTGCTTCAGGCGGCGCTTCGGTCGCCGGCGCGGTGCACGATGCTACCACGCCAACAACTAGGATCAGGGCCAGCATGGCACTCAGAATACGTAAGGCTTTCATCTGTTGTCTCCTCCTTTTGAATGGTTACACAAACTCGAGTTGGTACGTGGTAAATGAAGTAGAGTATCCCGTCCCATCACCTCCTTTCGCGTGTTGTCAGGTTTATCGAGGAAGGGGACATTGCCCCGGCAGGTGTTCTCACATAAAACGTTGGACCGCCTGCACCTGCAGTGCGATTAGTATACGGGAAAGCCACTAAATGTCAAGACCTCACAGCGGCTTGTGCAAGCACGGCCGTTGGGCTATAATCTGCCTGAACCTGCCGCCGATGCAAGGAGACGGCCCAATGACAAATGAACAAATGACAAATGACAAATGACAAAAAAGCGGCTCAACATTCTGAGTGTCATTCACAATCCTGGGGCAATAATGACATGAACGAATTGGTAGAGATGCGCCAGCGGATGGCAGAATTGGTGGCATCAGAAATCGAGTGCCAGCGGGTGCAGGAGGCGCTCAGAGAGACGCGCGACTACCTGGAGAACCTGTTCAACTACGCAAATGCCCCCATTATCGTCTGGGACCCGACGTTCAGGATCACCCGGTTCAACCATGCCTTCGAGCGTCTTACGGGTCATATGGCCGACGAGGTCTTGGGCGCGTCGCTTGGTATTCTCTTTCCCGAGGACAGGCGAGAGGAAGCGATGGCCCACATCCGCCGCACGACGGCGGGAGAAAGGTGGGAGGTTGTAGAGATTCCCATCCTACGCACAGATGGAGCGGTCAGAACAGTGCTTTGGAATTCGGCCACTCTCTTTGCTGCAGATGGCACGACGATCCTCGCCACCATAGCCCAAGGGCAGGACATCACCGAGCGCAAGCGGGTGGAGGAGGCGCTCAGAGAGACGCGCGACTACCTGGAGAACCTGTTCGACTACGCAAACGCGCCTATCATCGTCTGGGACCCGGCGTTCAGGATCACCCGGTTCAACCATGCCTTCGAGCGTCTGACAGGCTATACGGCTGGCGAGGTCGTCGGCCGGGAACTACGTTTGCTCTTTCCCGAGGCAAGCCGGGACGAATCGCTGAGCAAGATCGCGCGTGCCTTGAGTGGTGAATATTGGGAGTCGGTGGAAATCCCCATTCTGCGCCAGGATGGAGAGACACGGTTGGCACTCTGGAATTCGGCCAACATCTACGCGGAAGACGGCACGACCCTTATGGCCACCATCGCCCAAGGTGTAGACATCACCGCGCGCAAGCAGGCGGAGGAGGCGCTGCGCCAACGCACCATCGAACTGCAGGCGCGCAACGAGGAACTGGATGCTTTCGATCACACCGTGGCCCATGATCTCAAGGGCCCGTTGACCCTTATCACCGGCTTTGCCGAACTGTTGGAAGATCATATCGCCGCGGCGTTGGATGAGGAGTGGCAGAAGTGTTTGCATAGTATTGTGCAGAATGGGCGCAAGATGAGCAGCATCATTGATGGGTTGCTGCTGCTGGCGGGAGTGCGCAAGATGGAAGTGGGGATGGGGCCGCTGGACATGGCGAGCATGGTGGCCGAAACCCAGCAGCGGCTGGCCCACATGATTGAGGAACACCAGGCGGAGATCGTCTTGCCTGCTGCCTGGCCGGTGGCGCTGGGCTACGGCCCGTGGGTTGAAGAGTTGTGGGCCAACTATCTCAGCAACGCCATCAAGTATGGCGGCCGGCCGCCCCGCGTGGAACTGGGGCGCCGGTGCAATCGGATGGTATGGTGTGTTTCTGGGTGCGCGACAACGGCCCCGGCCTCACACCGGAGGAGCAGGCCCGGTTGTTCACTCCGTTTACGCGCTTTGACCAGATTAGCGCCAAAGGGTACGGGTTGGGGCTGTCCATCGTGCGGCGCATCGTGGGAAAACTCGGTGGGCAGGCGGCAGTAGAGACTGAAATCGGCCGGGGGAGTGTCTTTAAGTTTGCTTTACCGGCACCGCCGTAAACAGG
>JAUWOI010000448.1 GCA_030612185.1 Anaerolineae bacterium | reverse complement strand
CCCCATCTCCCCGCGTTGATACTTCTCGTAGAACTCGGCTGACTTCATTCCGAACTCCCGCTCTAGTTCATGCAACCCCTGTGAGAGTTCGATCAATTCATCTACCGGGTTGCTCTTCTCCATTGCCTCGCTCAGCATGCACTCGAATTCCTCCGGCATCGGCAGATTGCCCTGAGTGAATGTCAATCGGGCCATTTCCTTTCTCCTCCGATTTGTTCATTAGTCATTTGTCATTGGTCATTCACAACGGGATATTCCCATGCTTCTTCGGCGGGTTCGTGTCCCGCTTGTTCTGCAGCATCTTCAACGCCTCGATCAGGCGGGGGCGGGTTTCCTGCGGCTCGATGATGTCGTCCACGTAGCCCCTGGCAGCGGCGACGTAGGGGTTGGCGAACTGCTCCCGGTACTCCTGCACCAACCGTGCCCGCTCCGCCTGCGGGTCTTCAGCAGCGGCGAGCTCCTTGCGGAAGACGATGTTGACCGCTCCCTCCGGCCCCATCACCGCGATCTCCGCCGCGGGCCAGGCGTAGGAGATGTCACCCCGGATATGCTTGGAACTCATCACGTCGTAGGCTCCGCCATAGGCCTTGCGGGTGATGATAGTGATCTTGGGGGCAGTGGCCTCGCAGTAAGCATACAGGAGCTTGGCTCCGTTGAGGATGATGCCTCCGTGCTCTTGCTCCACCCCGGGCAGGAAGCCCGGCACGTCCTCGAAGGTGACGATGGGGATGTTGAAACTGTCGCAGAAACGGACGAAGCGAGCGCCTTTCCGGGAGGCGTTGATGTCCAGCACTCCGGCCAGGAACAATGGTTGCTGAGCGATGATGCCGACGGAGAAGCCGCCCAGCCGGGCGAATCCCACGATGATGTTTTGCGCCCAGTGCTCGTGTACCTCCAGGAACTGGCCATCGTCCACCACGCGACGAATGATGTCTTTAATGTCGTAGGGCTTCATCGGGCTGTCGGGGATGATGGTTTTCAACTCCTCGTCCATCCGATCCTCTGGGTCGGCGGTGGGGATGAAGGGCGGGTCCTCCAGGTTGTTTTGGGGGATGTAACTGAGGAGTTGGCGAACCAGGGCCAGGCAGTGCTCCTCGTTCTCAGCGGCGAAGTGGGCCACGCCACTCTTGGAGGCATGGGTCATCGCACCGCCCAGTTCCTCGAAGGTCACCTCCTCGTGCGTGACCGCCTTGATGACCTCCGGGCCGGTGATGAACATGTGGCTGGTCTCCTTGGTCATCAGGGTAAAGTCGGTCATGGCCGGGGAGTAGACAGCGCCCCCGGCACAAGGGCCGAGGATGGCCGAAATCTGGGGGACGACGCCGGAGGCCAGGACGTTGCGGAGGAAGATATAGGCGTATCCGGCCAGGGAGGCGACTCCCTCCTGGATGCGAGCGCCGCCAGAGTCGTTGAGACCGATGACCGGCGCGCCGTTCTTCATCGCCATGTCCATGATCTTGCACACCTTCTCGGCGTGGACCTCGGAGAGGCTGCCACCGAAGACGGTGAAGTCCTGAGAGAAGACGTAGACCAACCGTCCGCTGATGGTGCCCCAGCCGGTGACGACAGAATCTCCCAGGTACCTCTGCTTCTCCACGCCGAAGCCGGTGGCGCGGTGGGTGACGAACATATCCAGTTCGCGGAAAGAGTCGGGGTCGAGCAGTTTCTCCACCCGCTCGCGGGCGGTCATCTTGCCCCGGGCGTGCTGGCGGTTTATGCGTGCCTGGCCACCGCCCAGGCGGGCCTGCTCGCGCATCTGATGCAGTTTCTCGATCTTGGGATCAACGGGCATAGTCAGCCTCCGTTTGTGCTTGTGGGTTTCACAGGCTGTAATGATACCACAACTATCGTTATCGACCAAACGCGAGACTTCCGAAGTCTGACGGACTTCGGAAGTCTACGGCTCCTTGCTCTGCTAAGGGGGGCAGCTGGTCTACTCCAGTGCCGCCAGCCGCTCCTTTAGTTTCGCCTGTTCGGTTTGCAGGTCGGCCAGTTTGTCCCGCTCCCGTTGAACGATGTGCGCAGGAGCCTTCTGCGCAAACTCTCCCGCCAGCAGGCTCTCGCTACGGGCAAAACGGGCCTCGATCTTGGCCAACTCCGACGACAGTCGTTCCTGCTCCGCTTCCAGGTCCACCAGCGCGGCCAGCGGCAGGTAGCAGACGACATCGCCCGCGACGATGATGGCGGCTTGCTTGGGTGGTTGGATGGTTGGTTGGATGGTTAGTTGGCCGGGGTCGAGTTTGGCCAGGGTGCAGAGAACGGCGCGCTGCTCGTCCAACCACTGGGCAGCGTCACCGGCGGCGACGAGGGCCGGGATGCGCTTGCCGGGGGTCACGTTGTACTCGGCCCGCCGGTTGCGAATGCCTCGGATGAGCGTCATCGCTGCCTCCATTTGCCCCTCGGCCTCGTCGTCCAGGAGTGCAGGGTCCGGCTCCGGCCAACGGGCCATGATCAGGGCCTCGCCCTCCCGTACTTCGTCAGGCAGTGCTTGCCAGATAGCCTCAGTGACGAAGGGCATGAAGGGATGCAGCAGCCGTAGCGCTGTCTCCAACACGTGGAGCAGGATGGTCTGCGCAACGGACTTGTCCGCTGCCTCGTCGTAGAGGCGCACTTTGCTGGCCTCGATATACCAGTCGCAGTATTCCCCCCACAAGAAATCGTGAATCTGGCGCCCCGCCTCGCCGTACTGGTGACTCTCGAAAAGGCGAGTTGTGTCCTGGATGAGGTGATTGAGACGCGACATGATCCAGCGATCAGTAAGCTGGAGATTAGAGATTAGAGATTGGTCAATATCCAATATCGAGTATCCAGTATCCAGATTGGAGAGGGCGAATCGCGCCGCTTGCCAGATTTTGTTGGTAAAGTTGCGGGCGCTTTCCAGACGGCGCAGATCGAGGCTCATGTCCAGACCCGGCGTGGAACTGGTCAGTTGGGTATAACGGAGCGCGTCGCTGCCGTACCTCTCGATGATGTTCAGTGGGTCGTATTCTTCTATGTTCTCCATTGACTTGCTGACTTTTTTGCCCTCTTCGTTGCGTACCAGGCCGTGCAAGTAGACGGTGGCGTAGGGGGTTTGACCAGTCAGTTCGATGCCGAGCATCATCTCCCGTGCCACCCAAAAGAACAAGATCTCGTAGGCGGTTTCGCGCACGTCAGTAGGGTAGTAGCGGCAGTAGTCGGGTGCGTCGGTATCTGGCCAGCCGAGGGTGGAGAAGGGCCACAGGCCGGATGAGAACCAGGTGTCGAGGACGTCCTCGTCCTGGTGGATATTCGTGCTGCCGCAGTGGGCACACTCGGTAGGGTCGGTCATCCCTTCGGCAGAGTTTACCCTGAGCGAGGTCGAAGGGCTCAGGGCATGCGCACAAGTCTGCTCACCGCAGTCATCGCAGTACCAGACGGGGATGCGGTGGCCCCACCACAACTGACGCGAGATGCACCACGGGCGGATGTTTTCCATCCAGTGGAAGAAGCGCTGCTCCTCCCGCTCCGGGATGATCGTCGTAGCACCACTGCGCACCATCTCCATCGCGGCCTCGGCCAGCGGCTTCACGTTGACGAACCACTGGGTGGAGATGCGCGGCTCAATGTCGGTATGGCAGCGCTCGCAGGTGCCCACAGCGTGGAAGTGGGGCTCGACTTTGACGAGCAGCCCTTCCTTCTCGAAGTCGGCGACGATGTTGTCGCGGCACTCGGAGCGGTCCTGCCCAACGTAGGGACCGGCCAACTCGTTCATCTGGGCTGTGTCGGTCATGACGTTGGGGGCCTCCAGGCTGTGGCGGATGCCGATTTCGTTGTCGGTAGGGTCGTGCGCGGGGGTGACTTTGACCGCACCGGTGCCGAACTCCGGGTCTACTGCTTCGTCGGCGATGATGGGTATGCGGCGGCCCAGCCCAGGCAGGACGGCGGTCTTACCGATGAGGTGCTGCCAGCGTGGGTCGTCGGGGTGGACGGCGACAGCGGTATCGCCCAGGATGGTCTCCGGGCGGGTGGTGGCCATTTCGATAAACTCGGTCGCGCCCTCAGCCCATTTGCCGTTGCTCCACCCTCCCCCCCCCCCCCCCCCC
>JAUWOI010000116.1 GCA_030612185.1 Anaerolineae bacterium | reverse complement strand
CCCACGCCCAGCGCAAAGAGAAGGGCCACGAACATGGCGGGCCACAGGTTCCAGCCCATCCGGGTGGACAGCAGACCCGCGACCAGTCCCGCCGTACCCGTCATGACCCCGGTGGAGAGATCGAATTCACCGCCGATCATGAGCAGGGCCACCGCAATCGCCATGATGCCCAACGTGGAGCCCGGATCCAGGATGCGCGCCAGGCCCTTAAGCGTGATCCAGTTCTCCGGCGCGAAGAATGCAAAAAACAGCCACACGACGGCCGCGCCAATGACGGCCCCGATCTCAGGCTGCTGGAAAAGCCTCCTGGCGAGACCCACTTTGGCCAGTCGCTCGTCGCTCACGGCTTGTGTTGTCATTGGAAACCTCCTTGTCGTAAGGCGGATTGGTAATCCGCCCCACTTGGATAGATGGTGCGGGATAGGGCCTCCTATCCCGCACCTGTCTGCCATTTCGCCTATCGCTTTACCGGGTCCCTTGGGCGGAGAGATCCTTCACGGCAGCGGCGTTGCTCTGATCCACAAAGCCGGGGCCGGTGAGCACCGGCAAACCACCACCGACGGTGTTCAAGTTGGTGTTGTAGAGGTACAAGAGGACGACCGGTAGATAGCCCTGTAGGTACTGCTGCTGGTCCACAGCGAACAGCATCTCGCCACCTTCAATCGCCGCCAGGACGTCGGGGCTCAGGTCGAAGGTACCCAATTTCTGGCTACCGCTCTCTGCCACGATGGCATCACGTGCTGCCATGGCGATGACCGGGTTCAGCGTCAAGATAGCATCAATGTCGGCGTCCGCAATGAGCTTGTTCTGAATGGTCGCCACCGTGCCCGCGACGTCCCGGACACCGGTCGTGGCCACGTTGAAGCGCTCGACGTCACCGCCAAAGGTATCGGCCAGGCCATCACACCGCTCTTCGAGGCCGATATTGCCCTCTTCGTGGATGACGCAGAGCACCTTCTTGGCGCCCGCAGCGTCGAACTTTTCCCCGGCTCCCTGACCGGCCACAAACTCGGTCTGACCGATGTGGGTGAGGGCATCCAGTTCCTTGTAGACGTCCACGCCGGAGTTGATGGTGATGACCGGGATGCCGGCGGCCACGGCCTTCTCGACCGCATCCTTGAGGGCGTCCGGGTTGGCCAGTGACACGAAGATGCCGTCCACCTTGTCGGCGATGAAGTTCTCCACCAGTTGCGACTGCTCGATCGGATCGCCGCTGCCGCCGGACTTTAGCGTGACGCCAAAAGTCGCCGCAGCATCCTGGGCGCCTTTCTCTACGACACCCCAGAAGGCATCCTCCGCAGGATTGGAGTGCACCGACATACCAAAGACCAGCCCCGCCTGGGTGACCTGGGGCTCCTCGACTTCCTCGGCAGCGGGCTCCTCGACTTCCTCGGCCGGCGCAGGTGTCTCTGCCGGAGCGCAGGCTGCGAGCGAGACCAGACTAACGAGCACCAGCAACAACGAGATGACTTTTGTGAAGCGTGACATTTCTTTCTTCCTCCTGTTTTTTGATTTGAATGTTTCTGACTCTCGACTGCCAACGTGTTTAGGAACTTATTCGGGAATACCATCACCTCCTTTCCAATTTCTACTTTCTAATTCGGCTTCACCATAATTTTCCCATCCTCTCGCTCGGTGGACCTGGCGATAGCATCCACCGTGTCCGCCAGCCTGTAGCGGGCGGTGATGATGGGGCTCAGGTCGAGCCGACCGGCGGCGACCAAACGGATGACGTTGGGGAAGGTCTCGTGGCCGGAGTGACCCTGCGCGCCGAAAGCCTGGGCCCGACGTACCTGGAAGGCTTCCAGGTACATGGGCACCCGCTGGGCGGCCCGCCCGATCTGGACCATCTTGCCATTGATGGCCAGCGCCTGCTCCATCTCTGGAATTGTCAATTGGGGAGCGCCGGCGGCCTCGACGTGGAAGTCGAACCCTGCGCCCTTGCTCAATTCCATCAAGACCTCGCCCGCATTGACTTCGCGGGGATCATACACGTAATCGGCGCCAACCTTCTTGGCCAATTCGCGCCGCTGCGGAGAGAGTTCGAAGGCAGCGATAGTGCCAGCGCCAGCTGCCTTCGCCAGGCCGATGGCCGCCAGGCCAATCGGTCCTGCGCCGAAGACGCTGACGTAGTGGCCTGGCCGGAAGCCGCCTGCTCGCTCGAACATTGCATTGTAAGCGACGGAGGTCGGTTCGCTGAGGGCGCCCACTTCGTAGGCCCTCTCCTCGTCGCCGAACCGCTCCGCGATAGCGTCAATCTTCCAGCAGAACTTCTCGTCCACTCCGATGTAGTTAGCGAAGGCTCCGGGGATGGTGAAGCCGATCTCCTCCAGGTTGGTGCAGTGGTTGGGGTAGCCGTTGCGACAGGGGATGCAGCGGCCGCACCAGATCATCTCCTCCACCGTCACCATATCGCCGACCTTGAGGAGTTCGACCTCCTGGCCCGCCTCCACCACCTTGCCGGAGAACTCGTGGCCCAGGATGGTGGGGAATTTGGTCAGACCGGGGTACAGGATGTAGTCGTCCTCGTCGGTCTCGTAGAAGTGCATGTCGGAACCGCAGACGCCGCAAGCCCGTATCTCTAGCAATACGTCTTGCGGACCGATCTCGGGGTCGGGCCAGTCGCGCACCTCCAACTTCGGATGGTGCCAGATGCTATTGCCGGTGATCGCCTTGCCGGTTTTTTTCTCCCATGCGGAGACCTCGTAGCCCGGCTTGGGTTCCCACACAGCGTCGAGTACCAATCCTTTCACGTTAGAACTCCCTTCTCCAAATCTAACATCACCAAATCTGAAATCATCAAACTCCCGACGATGCGCGTACGATCAGTCTTCCCTTGACCACAACGTCGGAGAAAGGCATGGTCGAATCGTCGGCAGCCATCAGTGCCAAAGCCATGTTCATAGCCTGTCGCCCCATGTCACGCTGATGTTGGGCCACGGTCGTCAGGGAGGGATAGACGTGAGCGGCCAGAGGGATATCGTCGAAACCGACCACAGCCAGGTCATCCGGCACCGAAAGGCCCGCCTGCCGGGCCGCAGAGATCAGGCCGATGGCCGTCATGTCGTTGTAGCAAAAGACGGCCGTGGGCGGTTCGGCCAGCCCGGCCAGCGTGCGCAGCGCCCGCTCGCCGCCGTCGAGACGGCCATTGCCGTGTACGACCAGGGTCGGATCGAAGGTGATGCTGCTTTCGTCCAGCGCCTGGCGGTAGCCGGCCAACCGCTCTGCATCGTCGCTGTGATCTGCCGGGCCGGAGACGTAGACGATACGACGGTGACCCCGTTGAATCAAGTGGGCGGTGGCCAGGTGGCCGCCATGTTGATTGTCCACGCTCACCGAGAATGTGTAACGGCCGCTCTGCCTGTTATGGTTGTTGATGAGCACCACCGGCACGCCGAAACGCTCCAGGTGCTCCAGGTAGAGTGCGCCGACGCGCGAGGAGGTGACGATGAGACTATCCACCCGCTTGGCGCGGAGCATCTCCACGGCGGCCAGTTCCCGTTCTGGCTCGGAGGCGGAACTGGCCAGGATGACGGAGTAGTCGTTTTCCTGGGCCTTATCTTCTATGCCCTGCACCACCTCAGCCACAAAGGGATCGGTGATGGTGGTCACGACGACGCCCACGGTGTGGGTCCTCTGTGTCACCAGGCTGCGAGCGATGGCGTCGGGGGAATAGCCCATTTCTTGAGCCAACTGTTGGATGCGGGCTTTGGTCTCGGCCTTTATGAGCGGGCTATCGCTCAGGGCGCGCGAAACTGTCGAATGGGAAACGCCGGCCGCTTTGGCGATGTCCTTGATCGAGACACGCATGGGGGATACTCCTGCATACACACGTGTGCATTACCTGCTCAAGAAAAGTGATCTTGCTGAGGTGTGACGGGCTGCTTGTGACGGGCTTGCAAACGTGTGCAAAAGATTATAACATACTTAGTGACCTTTGTCAAGCAGATTCTGCGCGGCGTTACAAGACCGGCGCGATTTCGCTCAGTTTGACCGGGCGATTCTCCTCGTAGGACTTGCGGGCCGCGTAGCCCATGACGACTGGGATACGCCCGTCAACCCCGGTTACCGGCGGCGTCTTGTCCTGCTGGACACACTCGATGAACGTTTCCATCTCGGCGACGTAGGACTCAATGTAGCGTTCTATGAAGAAGTTAAGCGGCAAGTCACGGTGGACGCTCTGACCGTCGCTGATGATGGCGGTGTTGGGATAATTGTTGTCGGCACTGGCACACCCGGCGCTGCCAAAGACCTCGACCCGCTGATCGTAGCCGTAGACTGCCTTGCGGCTGTTGTCTATCGTGCCGATGACGCCGTTCTCGAAGCGCAGGGTGATGACCGCCGTGTCTATGTCGCCAGCCTGACCGATGGCCGGGTCCACCATCACGCCGCCGGCGGCGTAGATCTCCTCCACCTCGCTGCCGATGAGGTAACGGGCCATGTCAAAGTCGTGGATGGTCATATCCAGGAAGATGCCGCCTGAGATTTTGATATACTCGATGGGTGGCGGTGCCGGATCGCGGCTGGTGATGCGCAGGATGTGGGGCTCTCCAATCTTGCCGGTCGCCACCAGTTCCCGGACGCGCTGGAAGTTGGGGTCGAAGCGGCGGTTGAAGCCGATCTGCAACTTGACGCCAGCCTCCTCCACCGCCGCCAGCGCCCGGTCAATCTCGCCCAAATCATGGGCGATGGGTTTTTCGCAGAAGATGTGCTTGCCGGCGGCGGCCGCTTCCTCGATCATCTGGGCGTGGGTGTTGGTGCTGGAACATACGACGACGGCCTCGATGTCGGGGTTTTCCATAATGATTCTGTGATCCTGGGTGGCAGTAGGGATGCCAAGGTCGTCAGCGCACTTCTGGGCTGCCTTCAGGATGATATCGGATACGGCCAGCAGGTTGGCGTCGGGAATGCGAAAGGCCAGGTGCTCGGCGTGGAGTCGCCCTATGCGCCCCGCGCCAATAAGCCCAACGTTCACTTTAGAAGACACGTCTTTTCTCCTTATCTATTTAGAAACCAGGTTTTTTCCGAAAAACCTGGTTTCTTGCTAACCACCGGCGAAACCAGCCAATAGCCAGTTGACTGTCAAAGTAATGCCCCATTTCCTCCGGCTCGATCAGTTTGGCACGCTGCGGCACGCCCAGAATCCGGTATACCTGGCGCACGATGGCAAAGGACCCGCGCGCCGCGTGGGGGGTGGCCGGAGCGCGCTGGCCGCTGACGAACATCACCGGCCGCGGTCCGATGAGAGCGGCCACGTCTCCCATCTCGGCATAGCGTAGGATGCCGGGGATGTCATTGCAGGGGCAGTGTTTTTCGTCCAGGCAGGTGACGACGTACTTGCCGAGGTAACTGTTGACCAATGCCACCTTCACCCGGTCGTCTAGGGCTGTTGTGTACATAGTCAGCGCGCCACCAGCGCCGATGCCGGTCGTGCCGATGCGGGCCGGATCCACCTCCGGGCGAGTGAGGAGATAATCTATGGCGCGCATTGCGTCCTGGACCAGCAGGCCGTACCAGGTGCGGCCTATCAGCCGGGCGGCCGCGTCAATCTGCAAGTGGCCCATTGCGCCCAGCCTGCCGAACCCGCGCAGTTCCATGGTCAGTGTGACGAAGCCAGCGCGGGCCAGTTCCAACGCGTTGGCCCGCTGATATGACTTTTCCAGTCCGGCTGTCTGGGCGATGGTGCCGTGGCCGGGGAAGACGACGACGGCTGGTCGTGGCTCGTTGGCTTCCGCCGGTAGGAACAGGTAGACGGGCACGCGCAGGCTTCGCTGTGAGCGCCCCTCGGCCTGAGCTCGGGACGAAGGCTCAGCCGAATGGTCTTCGTCGGTGTTCAACCAGATGAGTTCACGCCAGAGACCATCAATCTGGGTTCGTTCCTCGATCTCAGCCTTCAGTTCGTCTGGGCCATAAGGTTGCCAGGGGCGGTCGCCGACGCCCAACAGGTCCCACAGCCGCTCGCGGAGTTCGGTGTGCCACGTTTTCCATTCGGCCTGAGTCGTCCCCCGGAAGCGATACGGCGGCGTGGTCGTGGCAACGCGGCGGATAGGGGCCAGCAGCGCGGCGGCCAGAGCGTCATCCTCTTGCGCTTGAGCGCCCGGCGCGATGCTTTCCATCAGCCGGCCGCCCAGTTCGCCCACGCCTTCCGCCAGCCGTTCGACCGCTTTTTTGATCTGGCGGGCTGGCGTGGGCTTCTCACCGAACCGTTTCGCCAGGTCAGCGGCGGCCTCCTCTAGCAGGACTCTATGGCCGTATCGCGCTTCCAGTTCCTCGTGGTTGCGGCGCAGCCAGAGATACAGGTCGGCCTCCGTGCGGCCAGGGAACTCCTGGAGGATACCACGCTGCCGGATGATCTGGATGATGGGGGTGTAGTGCATCTCGCACCACAGCGCCACTGCCTCTTCGAAACCCACCTCCCGCTCATCTATTATGGAGACACTTTGTTGGAAGGTCTCAATTTCGTATAGCAAGTCCTCGTACCCATCTGGCTGGGTAAGTTCGATGTGCAGGTCGGGGCAGAGATGATCTACGTTGGTGCGCTCCAGGAACGCAGCGTGGGCGGCCTTGCTCAACAGATCATCTACATCGGTATCCGGCTCCAGGGGGACGCGGGTTTCATATTCCCAGACGTAGGCCTGTATGGTAGGAGTGTTGTGCTGGCGTGCCACCGAGACGCGGTGGTTCCCATCGCGGACGAAGTAGGCCTGGCCGACTTTATAAAGTTCGACGGGAGGGAGACCGCCGCCGGTGGAGACCAGCCTGTCCACTCGCCGCCACCGCTCTCCCATGCCCTCTTGCCGGGGGAAGAAGGCGCGGGTGAAATCCTGATAGCGGCCCACGCTGCCCACGATGTGATCCAGGGGTACATCCTGAAGCCCCAGGTAGCGCTGGTTGTGCAGTTGCAGCCTCCGGCGCACCTCTTCAAACGGCAGGAGGTCGGCCGGGCGCTGCGTGAAAGCGGTCAGCACGTCCTGGGCAAAGGCGGTTTGCCGGGCCTGTTTCCACTCTTGAATCTCTATCGCGCTCATTTCAGACCTCAATCTCCAGGCCATCATAGGCCACTGTGACTCCATCCAACCCTTTGGCCCACTCTTCCAGTTCGTCCTGGGGCCGGTTATGGTGATTGCAATGCGTCAGGATCAAACGGTTGGCTCCCATCCGCTCTTTCAACTCGACCGCTTCGAGTGAGGTGATGTGATCTTCGTGCGGTGGGGAAAAGTGAGGAGTGTTGACAATCAGCAGATCAGCCTCGTCCATCAGGCAGTAGGCGTAATTACTGAACCAATTGCGGGTATCGGAGGTGTAGACGATCTTGTGATCGTTCTCGTAGATGGCCAGGCCGGAGCAGGGAACCGTGTGGCTGACAGCGAAAGGGATGAAGAAGAAGCCGTCGAAATGGATGGCCATCCCTGGGTGGAAGGGGCAGTGAAAGGCGATGTCGGGCAGCGTGTCGCCCCAATCCTCTCGCCGCAGAGATTCGTACACATCCGGCTCGACGAAGAGGTCCAGGTCCCTTTTCCAGTAAAGGAATTCCTCCAGTCCGCCGGTGTGATCGTGGTGGGCGTGGGTGAGAAAGATACCATCTATCCGGAGAACCTTGCCCTGGGCTAGTGACGCTCTGATGTCTGGCGGAGTATCGAGCAATAACTCGTAGCCAGGCGGAGAGAAGAGCACAGCGTTCCTCCTCTTCACCAGTCTTCCGCCTTCCTTCCTGGAACGGGTACAATGGGCACAGTCGCAATTAATGGCCGGGATGCCCTCGGCCGAGCCGGTGCCCAGAAATTTGATCCTCAAGAGGGCACCTCCACGACCATGCCGTCGTAGGCTGCGGATACACTCTCGAACTGGTGGAGGAAAGACACTAATTCGTCGTGGGGCCTGTTCTCGTGGTTGATATACGTCAGGATCATCTGCCTGGCCCCCACTCGCTCTTTGAGCTCAATCGCCTCAAGGGTGTTGATGTGGTTCTCGAGGATCGTGTCGAAGGTGGGGGCGTTGATGATCAGCAGGTCACAGTTCCACATGACGCGCCGGGCGTAGTTGGTCAGGCGGACGGGGGTGTCCGAGGTGTAGACGATCCGGGTCTCGCCTTCCTTCACCGAGATGCCAAAGATGGGGCGCTGGCGACGGGCGGCGAAGGGAATGATGGAGAATCTGCTGAAGTAGAGGGAACTCCCTGGATAGTAAGGGATGTGAAACATAACGGCGTCGAGCGCTTCTGTCCAGTGCTCCCGTTTGATGGTCTCGAAGAGAGTGTCCTCGGCCAGGAAATCCAACCGTCCCGGCCACCACTCGAATTCCTTGATGCCGCCGATGTGGTCGTAGCGAGACCGGGTAGCCAGAATGCCATCCAATTTGGTGATCTGATACTTGTTGACCAGCCCTCTGATGTCGGGGGCGCAGTCAACCAACAGTTCGTAATCGGGCAGGGAGAACAGAATGGCGTTTCGCTCGCGGACCAACTTCCCGCCCTCGTTTCTGGCCCTGGTGCAATGGGCACAAGCGCAACCGATGGCCGGGATGCCCTCGGCTGCGCCGGTGCCCAGGAAATGGATCTTCACGGTCAGACCTCCAATGTCAGGCCATCGTAGGCCACTGTGATTCCGTGTGGAGCAGTCTTCTCCACCAACTCTGCGTGCAAGAGATTGTCGTGGTTGATGTGGGTGATGACTACCCGTTGGATGGGATAGTCCTGCACCAGGGAGATGAGTTCCTGAACGCCGATGTGACTGCGGTGCGGCTCAAAGGTGGGGGTGTGAAAAATGGCCACATCGGCCCTTTCCATCAGGTGGCGGTGGAGATCGCTCAACTCGGGGCCAGAGTCGCTGAAGTGAAGCACCCGCGTTCCCGCCTCCTCGAAAGCGAAGCCATAACAAGGGACGTGGTGGATGACCTTGAAGGGCATCACCTTCAGGTCGCCGAAGTGCAGCCGTGTGTGAGGATAGAAACCGGAGAGGAGTGCTCGTTCTTCCAGGCGCGGGGTCAGCCGGAGTTTGGGCAGCACATCGTAGCCAGCGAAGATAGGCAACACCCGGTTCCAGTACTCGAATGCGATAAGCCCGCCGATGTGGTCAAAGTGTTCGTGGCTCAAGAGAATGGCCGACAGATCAAAAACCTCGGCCTGGTTCAGCATCGAGTTGATCTCTGGCGGCGTATCGAGCAGGATGCGATGTCCGGCTGCCTCGATCAATACAGAGGCCCGTTGCCGGACGTTGGGGCCCCCTTCTTTTCGGGCCACCTGGCAGCGCTGACAGGTGCAGCCAAAACTGGGGATGCCCTCGGCTGCCCCGGTGCCCAGGAATTGGATCTTCATCGTGTTTTACCTCGCTGAAGCATGAAACATCTCACAGGATCCAAACAGCAGGTCCGCATCGGGCCGATGGCGTGGCGGCCGGCGATAGAGAATCCGGCGCAGGCTATTATACAACTGACCGATAGATCCGCAAGCGATCTGCCCGCCATAGCGGATACCCGCCTTCGGGTGCTGCGGGCCGACGGCCAGCAGGCTGGTGCCCACCTCGTCGCGTGAAGGACCTCCGTGGGTGGTGATGACCCACGGCTTGTCCCAGAAGAAGGCATACCTGTCAACCACGATCATGATGTCCCCACAACAGGGAGCCTGCAAGAGTTCCATCCACTGTGAGGGATAGGGGAAAGGCTTGTCGTACGTTTTCTCCAACATCTCCCTGGCCGAGATCACCCGGCCCTCGACCTCGTCCAGGCCCAGCGGGTCTTTCCCCCAGGCCATCCGGTACAGGAATCCTCCATCCGCTGCAGAGAGCGTGGCCTCGCCCTCGGCAGACAGGATGGCGATGCCCCCCTCCTCCCGATTGCAGACCACAAAGGCCGTCTCTGGTTGGTCGGCGATGGCTGCCAGGATGTCCTCTGCCCATGGTAGTCCCTCAACTGCCGGTAGGCAGTCCTGCGCCAGGCCGTTTTGTCGCGGTGTCCTGAGCTTGTCGAAGGGTCGAGGTTTCCAACGTACAGATACAGCGAGCCCCGGCCGTTGGAGACGACGGCTGCGTTTGCTGCCCCGGGCCCCCCCCCCCCCCCCCCC
>JAUWOI010000106.1 GCA_030612185.1 Anaerolineae bacterium | reverse complement strand
GTCATGTCTGGGTGGCTCATGCTGGCCATCTCCTTGAAAACAGTTTCCTCTACGGCGCAGTATGCTGTGCCGCCGGTCTCTCGCGTGATGCGCTCTAGTTCGATCAGCGTTGGGACGTGCTCCGGGGCAGGACGACCACTGGTCTTCAGTTTGCTCAGTTTCTTCCACACAACCTCTCGCTCGCGGTCAGGGTTTTTCATTTCGACGCACAGTACCTCCAACGCCTGTTGATATTGTCGTCGGAGTTTGAGTTCGATGATGCGCTCAAAGGCGGCTTGATCCGTTTCCAATAGGTGCAGGATATCTTTCACGTCATCAGGGAGATCGGGTTCATCGTTCAAATTGTCCAACGGTCTAACGCTCCCTTCTCTTGCTTTCGTCACTGACCCTGTCCATCCTCGGCAACCCTATTTCATCAGCGACCTCAGCGATTCAAGGCGCTTTCAGTGCGTTTTAACGCACTTGCTGTATCAGACGATGATTTCAATCATCGGGCTCTAAAGGAGCCTGGCTTGCACGGGGGATGGTGCAAAAACGTCCGCCTGGGCTTCCAACCATTCTCGTAGAGCCAAAGAGGCCGTGAGCAAGGAATTGGGAAAGGGAAGTGCACCCTTCTGTAGCAATTGCCGATTTCCATCTGGAACATCAGGGCTATCGAGCACAAAGACCGGCAACCATTTGGCCTTGAGCGCTTCCGTCGCTCCTGCCCAGGTGCCCCCTTTGCCCGCGTCACTGGCAATGACCAGCGCGTAATCGGCCAGCGCATAAATCAGTTTGTTACGGCCCATCGCTGCCCCTACGCTGAACCCGGCCTTGGGCGAATAGGGTGTGACTAAAACCAGGTCCCCATTCACAATCTTAGGTCTTGCATCTGGAGCGCGAATCGCCTTTTCCAGGCTATGTGCCAGGATGCCGACCGCTGTGCCGCGTGCCTCTAACGCGGCTTTCGCAGATATCGCATCTACGCCGCGCGCACCGCCGGAGTATAGAACCAGTCCCTCACAAGCACACGCATTGCCGATGAAGTCTGCACAAGCCTTCCCATGGTCATCCACATTGCGAGATCCCACAACAGCCAGTCCCGGCTGCCCCAGTAAGGCTCGCTCGCCGGCTCCAAACAAGATAGCAGGAGCAGCGTGTTTAAGGCGTTGTTTCAGTCGTCGAGGATAACGTGCATCAGCGCGTGTCACTACCCATATTCCTAAGGATTCCAATCGCTCCAACTCAATCGCAAGCCCACCGCCGCGACCCAAGAGTCGAGCCAATCGCTCGGCCTCGTTATCTGATAAAGACAGTGCAGTTCGCAAATCATCTACCGACAAACCTAGCAACCCGCCAGGAGTCCCCAAGGACGAACTCAATAGTTTGCGAGCCAGGGAATTCCACTCGCGCAGGGTAAGCGGCTTAGGGCCTATTTCATCAGACAAGCCCAAGCGGGAGCAAAGGAGCAGCATTGCCTGGGAATCAGTGGTCAAATCCATATTCATACCTTTCGGGCAGTGGCACGCGCGAGGACAAATGGGTATACGATACCACTACCATGTGTTCTGAGAAGCCATCCAGCCAGTGTAAGGGTCCAACGAGAGTCAACAATGTCATCAACCAACAACACAGGCTCTGATGGGATATTCGCTGATATAGCCAGCGTGCCCCGAACATTGCGTGACTGCATCGTACTGTTCGCCATCGTCTTCTGTTCAGGCGCGTCTTGGGCACGAACCAACGCAGGGGTAAAAGGCAGATCCAATGCCTTGGCAAGTCGTTGAGCAAGATTGGGCACCAGGTGAGGATGGCGCCGGGACGGAATTGCCGTTACCCATTCAGGCGGCGGGTCTGTCTGCCAGCGGCTCAGGATCAGATTTGCAGAAGCACGCACCAGATCATCGCAGAAATGGTTATGAACGTACTTGCCCTCACGGACGAGTTTTCCCCAGCCTGCGTCGCCGTAGTAACACAATGCTCGGCCTGGCGCGTTTTGCTCTTCCTTGGGTATCGTGGATTTACGATCTGGGAAAAGCCCTTGAGGCCAACGCTTGCGCGGCTTAATGACGATGTTGTCTCGTTTGAGAAACTCGATCGCCTCAGCAACAAGCGCGGGAGAAACTTGTGCAGATAGGCCTCTCCCTTTGCAATTCGCGCACCTCCCGCACGGCTCGGCTGTCGGGTCATCGAGTGCGCATGCCAGGAATTCCATCAGGCACCCTGTGTGAGCGACGTATGCCTGCATCTGCGCTAATTCCTCGCGTCGCAGCCTGGTCACGCGGTCAATCCGCTCGACGTCTGGCTTCCAGGGATTTAGCGTGCGAAAGTAGCGCTTTGGCCTTGACTCCACGTCAACAGCCACGGCTCCATCAATCTCTAACAATTTCAGGGCTTTCTCTGCCATAGAGTATGAGACGTTCACTCGGCTCAGTATTTCGTTAGACGAGAGTTTGTCGGCCTTCTCCAACACGCTGAGAATCTCGGATATCATCTGCACAGGCGGAAAAGCGCGGCTAATGAAGTAATCTTGGATCTCGTCATCCTCACGTCCATTCAGGAGAATGCCATAGGCTCTGTCCAAAGCACGTCCTGCACGTCCCACCTGCTGATAATATGCCACAACTGAGCCGGGACGCTGAAAGTGAATCACAAAACCAAGATCAGGTTTATCGAAGCCCATGCCGAGCGCCACTGTTGCCACCAGCGCTTTGATTTCGTTATTGAGCAAAACCTGCTCAAGTTCCTCCCGACCTATACTCACATCCTTTCCAGCATGGTAGGCTTCGACTTGAAAGCCTTTGAGCCGTAACCACTTGGCCACTCTCTCCGTGTCTGCGATGGTCAAACAATAGATAATGCCAGTCCCCGGAAACTTTGATAAATTCTCGACCAGCCACGCCAGGCGCTCGCTTTGATCGGCAAGTCGGATATTTTGCAGGCGAAGCGATGGGCGCGCCAAAGGTCCCCGTGATACGGTGATCCCAGGACCTAACTGCAATTGCACGTCGGCAACTACACGGTCATTTGCCGTTGCTGTGGTACCGAGAACCGGTACGCCTTTGGGGAGATTGCGTAGAATACGCACGATCCGACGATAGTCTGGACGAAAGTCGTGGCCCCAGTCAGAGATGCAATGTGCCTCATCCACTACAAAGAGTCCCACCCGTCCAGCGATTTTCGACAATAGAGACTGAAAGCGGGGGTTATTCAACCGCTCGGGAGAAATGAGCAGTAGATCACATGAGTCCGAAGCCAGCGATTTCTCAACCTCATCCCATACTTCACGATTGGAACTGTTAATCGTTGCCGCACGTACGCCGACACGGTCAGCCATTTCAATCTGGTTACGCATCAAGGCAAGTAACGGACTAATCAGCAAAGTCAGACCAGCACCCTGTTCGCGTAGCAACTTGGCAGCCAGGAAGTAGACCAGGCTCTTTCCCCATCCCGTGCACTGGACAACCAGTACACGTTGGCGCTCGACAACCAACATTTCGATGGCTTCCCACTGTCCAGGGCGGAAATCAGCATCTGGACCAAGCATCTGTCGGAGAAGAGAATGTGCCCTTTGTCTCACTGTGCAAACCTCCTCGGTATCAAGAACATTACCGCGTACCTTCTCAATATCTTGGGGGAACGCGACCATCTTGGTCGCTAGATGCCAGCAAGATGCTGGCGTTCCTCCACCTCACCCCCACTTATTGAAAAGATACATTACCGCCATCGTGCGCAAAAACCTCCAGCATCTTCTCTCGTTGATCACAGAAACGCCTTCACACGCTCCAAACTCTCCTCCAGGTCTGCCTGGCTGCTGTTCTCCAGGATCACCGCTCCCTCATAGCCGATTTCCTCCAGTTGGCGTAGGAAGGCAAGGTAGTCTATCTGGCCCCGGCCCAAAGGCAAGTGATCGCGGGTCTGTGTGTGACCGCCCGTGGATACGCTCACGGCGTCGTGCAGGTGTACCTCGCGGATGCGGTCGCCATGCCGGGTCAGGAAGTCCAGTTCGCCGCCGCCCTGCCAGGCCAGATGCCCCACGTCCAGGCAGATGCTGGCCCCCTGTTGTTCAACCAGAGGCGCTGCGACGTCAAAGGGTGGGGCCTCTAGATTCTCCACACACAGGTCGCGAGGATCGAGGACCTCACACACCTCGGCCAGGCTGCGTCCGGCCTGAGCCATCACGCCATCAATGACCGCCTGACGCTGCCCTGGGCCGTCCAGCAGTGCGATGATCTGCATGGTGGTAAGGCCCCATAGGTGCAGGACGTAGGTTGTCACATCCACCGGCTGCGTCAGCCTGATGGCCCTGCGCAGGCAGTCTGTGCTGGTTTGGCGTATGGGTTCGTTGAGGCTGGAACAGTCGAGCCACAGAAAAGGCAGATGCACGGTGCAGGTAAAACCAAGTTCGTCTTGCAGGTCGGCCACGGCAGCGTAAAAGTCAACGTTGAACACCTGGGGGTAGACAATACCGAAGTCCAAGGTGAGCTCCACCGCCGACAAGCCGTAGCCCTTGACCAGTTGGCGGATAGCCGCCAAGCGGTGTTTCCTGCTTTTCTCAGGCTGTCGTGGATCCACCAGCCAACCAGCCAGGGTGAGGGTCGTTGTACCGATCTTCATCAGAAACATCCTCGTCTGATACTCCTATGCGTGAATTTCCTTGCAGACCCGCCCCCGGGGACGGTGCCTGAGAGCGTTGGAAAGGGTTATGTCTCCTCCTCCTTTGCTCGTCCCCCCACCACGATCATCTCCTGATGATAGTCGGGGCCGTAGGGCGTGGGAGAGAGCAGAATGTCGCCGTAGACGTCGCCTATCTCCAGATTGGCCCGGTCGAACATAAGGCGCAGTTCGGGCAGTGTGTAGAGCCGCACGCTCTCGTGGTCATCCCACAGGTGTGTCACACCATCGTTGTCGGTGAAGCGGAAGAAGCCATGGCTGATGCACGTAGTCGGATCAAACTGGCTCTCCGTCCAGTAGATGCCCTCCGGCCGCTCCTGCCAGTAATAGCGCTGTCGCTGCCGTTCGACGAAAGTATGGGGGTCCGAAAGTTGCAGCAGCAGCCGTCCGCCAGGCTTGAGCGCTCGGGCGATGCCCTCCAGCACCCGCTGGTTGGCCTCGTCGTCGAAGAAGCCGAAACTGGTGCTGAGTATGACCAGGGCGTCAAATTCCTCCTGATAGGTCAGCGCGCGCATGTCCCCCTCGACGAAGGTGACGTTGTCCAGTCCCTCGGCGGCAGCCTGCTCGGTGCAGTAGCGCACCAGGCTGGGGGCGATGTCGAGCCCGACCACCTCAAGCCCACGCCGTGCGAACTCCAGCGCGTGCACGCCGGAGCCGCAGGCCAGGTCGAGCAGCCGTTCGCCGGGCTTGAGGTCGAGCACGGGGATGACGAAAGCGATCAGGCGGTCGTCCCAGAAGTCAATGCTCGCGACGCCTTGGCGGTGGACGACGCGGAACTGGTAGGCCCACCAGTCCCAATCGTGGGTGACGGTAT
This sequence comes from Anaerolineae bacterium, assembly GCA_030612185.1. The sequence continues at coordinate 4,953 of JAUWOI010000106.1, read as the reverse complement.
TCTTCAGGTTCATGGTGATTTCTCCTTTCGAGCAAAGAAGGTGAAGATCAGCCCCGCGCTTGCCAGGTAGAGCGCGGGGCTGGCGACAAACAGTGGCCCAAAGCCCCACTGCACCTGCACCAGGCCGCTCAGCGATTGCCCCGCCATACGCCCGAACGTCCAGGCCATGTTGCGCAGGCTGGAGACTGTGCCACGCTGCCGGGGCTTCACCCGCTCCATCGTGAAAGCTGAGTACAGGGGGTCGCCTGCGTGTGCCAGCCCGGCCTGTCCCCACAGCGTGGCGACGGCGACGGGCAGCGCTGGCACGAATCCCAGGGCCAGCAAGAACGGCGCTGTAGCCACCTGCGTGATGGCCGTGGCCCGCACCTTGCCCCAGCGATCGCCGAGCAGCGGCACTACGAGCAGCGCCATGCCGGTACACAGGTCGGCGACGGCGAAGAGGACGCCGAGCGTCGCATCGGGCAGGTTGAAGGTCTGCTTCATGTACAGGTTCAGAAAGGGCACCAGCAACCCTCCACCCAGTGAGATCAGCAGGCAGGGCAGAAGCAGTCTGACCAACAACGGCCACTCGCGGAACGCTGTCCAGGGGGAGTGGCGCTGGCCTGCCACGTATGCTTCTTGCCGTGGCTGCAAAAAGAGGTAAGGCACCGCCGAGAGGGCAATCAGGACAGCCATCGCCACCACGGTGAGACGGTAGGGGGCCGCGCTTTCGGCTGCCACCCCCGTCCAGGTTCCCAGCCAACCCGGCAGCCAACCACCCAGCAGGTTGCCGAAGAAGCCAGCCAACATCAGCAGCGAGAAGTCGGCGCTGAAGAGAGCAGTGCGGTTGTGCGCGTCGGAGTTCTCTACCATGAAGGGCAGGCGCGAGACGTGCAGCAACGTCTTGGCCCCACCCAGGGCGACCGAACTGACGAGCAATCCTGCCGCACTAGGGGCGAACGCAAAGCCCAGCAGCGAGAGCATCCGCCCCGTGCTGCTCAGGAGCAGCGCGCGCTTGCACCCGATGCGGTCGATCAGCACGCCCGCCGGCAGGGAGGCCAGCAACATCACCAGCGGATCGAGTGCGCGCAGCAGCCCCAGGAAATCCTGACGGTAGCCCAGGCTGACGATGTAGAGGTTGAAGATCAGGCGGAAGATGCCGAACTGGACGCCACGGATGAAAGCAGCGAGCAGGTAGAGGCGGGCGTTGCGACTGAAACCCTGGATCTGACGCAAGTAGTGGATCGCCATTACATGCCCATGTTGCCCCAGATTGCCCAAATAGTCAAATCGTAAGCGTTCAGACCTTGTGCCACCAGAAGTCCCCACCCTATCCCCTGGCTTGACCCCTTCAAGACGCTAGAGTATAATTCATTTGCACGTTAGTAGATGGGGAAACTGGTAAATTGGGACATAGGACCGGTTAACTAGCCCTCCAACTTACCAACAGACATACACAGGAGGATAATACATGAAAACGCACGAGGTTGATTACAAGATCTTTGGCGACGACCTGCAGTTTGTGGAGGTCGAACTGGACCCCGGCGAGACAGTGATCGCGGAAGCGGGGATGATGATGTACATGGAAGACGGCATCACCTTTGAGACCAAGATGGGGGATGGTTCCAAGCCAAAGGCCGGCTTCATGGATAAACTGGTGAGCGTCGGAAAGCGGGCGATCACCGGCGAGTCGCTATTCATGACGCACTTCACCAGTTCCGCGCATGCGGGCAAGAAGCACGTGGCCTTCGGAGCACCCTACCCAGGCAAGATTATCGCCATTGATCTGGATGAGGCGAACGGCGAGTTAATCTGCCAGAAGGACTCCTTCCTATGTGCCGCGTTGGGCACCGAGTTGACCATTGCTTTCAACAAGAAGATCGGGGCCGGGCTCTTCGGCGGCGAAGGCTTCATCCTCCAGCGTCTCCGAGGCGATGGCATGGTCTTCATCCACGCGGGCGGCACCATCGTGGAGAAGCGCCTCAACAACGAGAAAATCATGGTTGATACCGGGTGCATCGTCGCGTTCGAGAGCACCATCAACTACAACATCCAGCAGGCGGGCAACCTGAAGTCTATGATTTTCGGTGGCGAGGGACTCTTTCTGGCTACGCTGCAGGGGGCCGGCCGCATTTGGCTTCAGTCGCTGCCGTTCTCTCGCCTGGCTGACCGCATCCTGGAGTTCGCACCCTCAGAGGGTGGGAAGTCAGTGGGTGAGGGTTCGATCGTCAGCGGGGCGGTCAAGTTCTTGCAGCACTAGGCAAAGGTACTCCAGCCGAAGCGCTCCCAATCCACAGTCCCGTCTACGTCAAACTCGACTCCCTCGGCTTCCAACAATGCCCGCTGGAGATCGGCGGCGTGCTCCCGGCGACTGATGGAGACGCGGCCCTGGCTGTTGATGACGCGGTGCCACGGGACGTCAGAACCTTCCGGCAGGCTATGCATAGCCCAGCCGACAGTGCGGGCGGCGCGGGGATGGCCTAGCGTGCGGGCAAGCGCCCCGTAGGAAGTGACCTTACCAGGCGGCACCTGCCGCACCAGCCGGTAGACACGCTTGAAGAAGCCAGTAGTCATTGTCGGGGCGAAGGCAGACCAAACACTGATCGAGACACTGAGGCAGACGAGGGCATACTAGCGGGGCGCATGGCTGGCGGCACAAGCCGGTCTTTGGGGACGCTGCGGAGGTATTCTTCGTACATCTCTGCCGCATAGTCCCCCTTGTAGGCTGCCCACAGTCGCTTGTCGTCGAGGGCCAAGGCATCGCGGATGTAACGCATGGTGGTGTGAGGAATGTCGGCGCTGCCAGCATCAACCATCGTCACGATGGTGTGGGATTCACCGTTTAGGCAGATTGCCCGTTTGTAGAACCAGATGTGGTCACCCTTGCCGTGCTTGCGATCTTGAGTGAAACCCAGTCTGGTTAGAGCGCGGATGACTTGACGAGGCTTCCAAATATGTCTGCGTCCCATGACTCCGGCCGGTGGCTGAATAACTCTGCAATGCGATCGAGAAACGTGGGGGGGCGGTGTGGGCTATGCAGGGAAGCCTGAGTCAAGGAAGGGATGACTTTCTCGGTGAGCAAGGCCAGATGCTCTCTATATGGCGCTTCCTGATTGAAATCGTCGTGAGCCACAATGAAGTGCCAGTACTCAAAGATGGCATCAATAAACTTCCTGCGAACCTCAGCCTCAGTCTGACCCGAGGTGTAGATATTCAGTTCCGGGCAATATAAGGTTACACCGACCTCATCACGGCTGATCTCAGCCGTCAACAGGGGCTCCATTCTCATTACCTCGCGTCTATCTACTGTCTCTGCGTGTCAATGATTATAGCCAAGATTATGGGGATGTCAATCTGCTGGGGGGCTGCAACATCTCTAAAAACGCCGCCACGCGCTCCCGCACCCCACCCTCGTTGTAGAGCCGTGCATCGCACATGTCGGCCTCCAGGATAAGCACGGGGAGGTCCAGCGTATCCCGCAGTTCGTCCCGCACGTCGCTCTGGGTGATGGAGAAGGGCTTGCAGGAGCGGTTGGCGTGCATCACCATCCCGTCTACCTGGAAGCGGCGAGCCAGGCCGATGATGGTGCGCAGCCGCGTGGGCAGGTCCACGTTGATGAACACGCCAGTGTAGGCCCGCGCCAGACCGATGAAGGGCTCCTCCAGGTCAAGTTCGACCGTCCAGGCGTTGGTGTAGGTATCGGCGACGAAACAGGCGCCAGCGTCCATAAAGGGGCGGAAGAAGCGGTAGAGGCGGTACCAGATGGCAATGTTGTCCCAGAGGAGACGGTACCGCTCGCCAGGCACCGCGCCAACGGACTGGGTGACCCGTTCCTCCAGTTCGGCCTTGAGGTGACGGTAGCAATCTACCGCCCGGCGCGTGCCGCGCAGCGCGACGACAGGGGCCATGGCAACGAAAAGGTCGGGGGCGTTGATGGGGGAAGGCCGGTGCTGCCCGAAAGCCAGAATCTCCTGCCACAGCGAGACTGCCTCTCGGGAGAGGGCAATGGTGGAGCGGAACTTATCGGGCTTCAGGCGGCGGCCCGTGTGCGCTTCCAGCCAGGCGACGAACTCGCGCAACTGGTCAACGACGTAGGCGACGATGTGGGGCTCGGCCGGAGTAGAGCGCTGAAAGGGTACATCGAGGACAAATAGGGGCACGTCGTAGAGCGCGGCCAACGCCTCGTACCACTGGAGCACAGTGCCACAGATGTTGTTGCAGCAGACCAGCAGGTCAGGGCGGGGCATCCCGTTCAGCGGCGCGTCCCTGGGCTGCAGCACCGCCCCAATGTGGCTGCGGGCGTAGGAGCAAAGGTCGGCGGGGAAGCCCTGCGCCTCGGCCACCTGGCACAGGCCGACGGCGGCCCCCCGCGCACCACACAGCGCGCCGTAGTTCTCCGGGTAGAGTGTGAGAATGCCCATGGCCTCCATAATCTCGACCGGCGCGCCGCTGGTGACGTAGGCCAGCGGCTTGAGCCGCGCCAGCGCCTTGCGCTGCACGTAGTAGCGTGCCATCACGCTGTTGATCTCTTTGAGCGATTGAAGGCGCGGATATTTTGGCATCTTCAGACCTCGCGCCGGTGATGGGTGATCCAGGGAGTCAGGTTCTGTGCCACGCTGCGGGGGTAGCACTGTGCCCACTTCTCAAGCCTGTAAGGGGCAAGCCGTTCCCACGCCAGTTCATCGAGGGGCGGAAGCCCGCCTTTGGTCTTGAGGCTGATGTAGATGAAATCGAGCAGCGCCTTCTCCGGTTCAGCCCACAGGATTCCATCGCTTGCGGCGTAGCCGAAAAACAGGGAGGCCTTGAGACGGTGAAAGATGATTTCGCCAAAGGGGGTCTCTTTGCTCCCCGACTCCACAGCCGAGGCGCACGTAAGGACCAGCGGCATCTGGGAGATCAGACCATGTCGCTCCAACCCGCTCTCAAACGAGATGTAGCATGGACGGCCCAGGACCATTGCCACCTCTTCCAGGG
>JAUWOI010000322.1 GCA_030612185.1 Anaerolineae bacterium | reverse complement strand
GCCGTCCCGGGCGCCACCCGCACCCGGCTCACGTGCCCGGCGGCAACCTCTCCCACCACCCGCAGCCGGGGCGGCGTCTGGGCCTGCGAAATATCTGCCCCGCGTACTGCATAGCCATCCATCGCGGAGTTGGTCAGCGGGGGGATGTCCCGGTCGGCGGCGACCGGTTCGGCCAGCACGCGCCCGGCCGCCTCCAGCAGGGACGCGCGCTCCGGTTCTAAAACACGCACGCTCGCCAGGATGTGCTCCAGCGCCTCCTCGACGCTCAACACAGGGCGGCTCTCGCACGGGGCTAAACCCCCGTGCTGAGAGAGCGAAGCCCCTGCGGGGCTGGATTCTAGCCCGTAGGGCTTTGCTCTTTCAGCACGGACGTTTACGTCCGGGGCCCTTGCCGGATTATCTCCCAATATCTGAATACTCTCCCGCTCGTCAGGCACGGGTTGTCTCCTCTCCATGCTCGGTGTCCACCCCCCGCAGCATCTTGATCGCGTGGGGCAGGATGGGGGCCAGTGTCTCCATCCCCTCGCGCACTGCCTTGGGGCTGCCGGGCAGGTTGACGATGAGCGTCCGCCCGCGGATGCCCGCCACACCGCGCGAGATGACCGCCAGCGGTGTCTTGCGGTACCCCTCGAAGCGCAGCAGTTCGGCCAGTCCCGGCACCTCCCGCTCAATGATGGCCTGCGTTGCCTCGGGGGTGACGTCCCGTGGGGCCGGCCCGGTGCCGCCGGTGGTCACGACCAGGTCCACCTGCGCCTCGTCGGCCAGCGTAATCAGCACACGCTCGATCTCGGCCCGCTCGTCGGGCACGATCGTCTGGCTCGCTACCTCCGCGCCCATCTTGCGCAGCAGGTCGGCCAGCAGCGGCCCGCTGGCATCCTCTCGCTCCCCTGCGTACCCTTTATCACTGACGGTCACCACGCTTGCTCGAATTGGTTCCAATGTTCGCTCCTTCCTCCTGCCGCTCCAGATGCTCCGTGCCCAATCCTATGGCACTGACGTCCAGGCCGGTTCTGCCCAATTTGCGAAATTCCATAGTCATTTGCTCTTCTTCTAGCCCCACATAAGCCATTATACCCTTTCTTTGGGGTCGGTCAAGAATGTGCACGTTGCCGCGCTTTGTATCCCATCAACTTGCAGTTTGCTGGAACAGTTATCCTTTCTGTGCCCAATCCGCACTACACTTGCCTCCACATTGCCATGTGGTATACTGAGCGCCAATCAGTCTTACAGATGGTACGGTCTGGAGAAACAAGGTTATGACAATCGAAGGATACGTGGAGTATCAGCGGAGAGAGTTCTGCAAGGATGTGGAGTGCCCGGTGCAGTTGGAACTGAATGCCCACGCATCGGGTTCTGATGAATACCAGCGCATCAGGCAGACGTGCCGAACGAATTGCAGATACACTACGTGGCAGTTTCACCACTGGCTGATAGGCAAGGGTTATCTGATTGTCAGACCTGAGCATAGTGGAACACAACAACGAATTTAGGTTACTACCCAGCCATAAGGTGCAACGCACTTGTCTCTTGCCATTTCAGCGATTTTGTCTAGCAGCCTGCCACGAGTACTCGCAGTGGATTGCACTGTAGAACAGGCAGATTTGTAGCAAAAGTGCGTTGCACCTGAGTGGGGAGAAATTCGTTTGTTTCCTAATTCGCTGTAGTGTTTGTGGCTGCAATACAGACTTTCCGAGAAAACTCGCATATAAGGAGATATCAAAATGGATTGGGGAATGGAAAACCGCTTGTCGCGACTCATCCAGCCTGACGGCCACTGTTTTTTTCTGCCGATAGATCACGGATACTTTCAGGGGCCTACCCGCAGGTTGGAGAAACCGGCCGAAACGATTGAGCCGCTTCTCCCGTATTGTGACGCCCTCTTTGTCACGAGAGGTGTGCTGCGTTCGTGCGTAGATCCCGCCATCAACAAGCCGATCATTCTCAGAGTGTCCGGCGGCACCAGCGTCGTTGGAAAGGACCTGGCACACGAAGCGATTACCACGTCCATACAAGAGATCATTCGCCTTAACGTGGCTGCTGTAGGTATCTCCATCTTCGTCGGCAGCGAGTACGAGCACGAGACGCTGCTAAACCTTGCGCACCTCGTAAATGAATGTGAGGAGTATGGCATCCCGGTCATGGCGGTTACCGCCGTGGGCAGAGAGATGGAGAAACGGGAGGCTCGCTATCTCGCTCTGTGCTGCCGTATCGCTGCCGAACTGGGCGCCCGCGTGGTGAAAACCTACTGGTGTGAGGACTTTGACAAGGTCGTGGACGGCTGTCCCGTGCCTGTGGTCATGGCGGGTGGTCCCAGGTGCGAAACGGAACTTGAGGTATTCGAGTTCGTCTACGATGGTATGCAAAGGGGTGCTATAGGTGTGAACCTGGGCCGGAATGTCTGGCAGAATGACCATCCGGTGGCTGTGGCCCGGGCCTTGCGGGCCATAATCCACGAAGGCGCTGGCGCGAGAGAAGCGCACGAACTGTTCAATGCATCAAGAGCTGGCAATGAAAAAGTGTCTTCAGGTGAGACAGGTTGATAGGCAGCATGGGCGAAGAGTACGAAGGCAGTCATCATTATGCACATAGAATTTGAGTGGGATCCAGACAAGGCAACGAAAAACACCAAGAAACACCAGGTTTCGTTCAATGAAGCAGCAACGGTATTTGGCGACCCACTGTCTATGACGTTTTTTGATCCTGACCATTCAATTGACGAAAATCGATACATCACTGTCGGGTTATCGCATCTTGGAAGATTGCTCATTGTTGCGCACACGGACCGAAACGACCGCATACGCATCATTAGTGCGCGAAAAGCAACGCGCCGAGAGAGAAAGTTCTATGAAGAACAAGATTGACACAGAGATTGATGACGATCTTCGCGCTGAGTACGATTTGTCTCAGTTGACGGGAGGCGTCAGGGGTAAATATGTGCAGCGTTACAAAGCGGGCACCAATTTGGTGCTGTTGGCCCCAGACGTGGCGGAGGCCTTTCCCAGCGATGAAGCAGTAAACGAAGCTCTACGGCTGCTGATTAGAATCGCCAGGACTCAACTCGAACAGGGAGTTTACGCCTAGTACGCGGCCGTAGCCAACGTTGGGATGCAGGGTTTGCCCTTGTCACAAGAGCCATCGCATAACATCATGCTGCATCTGGCCATGCCAGGTCGTCTCGTGTTGAGGTTGGCGTTGCATAAGCCGCGCGGCGGGCGACTCATCCGTTGTTTGCTATTTCTGCCTACGGGAGGATATCGTGCGCGTAGCAATGTACTACGACAACAGAGACGTGCGGTTGGAGGAGATGCCGACGCCGCAGATTGGGCCTGGCGAGTTGCTGGTCAAAGTGGTCGCCAGTGGGGTCTGCGGCAGCGATGTGATGGAATGGTATCGCATCAAAAAAGCCCCTCGCGTGCTGGGCCACGAGATCACAGGAGAGATCGTCGAAGTCGGCGAGGGCGTGGAGTCTTACAAAGTCGGCGACCGGGTCTTCGTCTCTCATCACGTCCCCTGCAACACGTGTCGTTACTGCCTGAACGGTCACCACACGGTCTGCGATACGCTGCATACCACGAATTTCGACCCCGGCGGCTTTGCCGAATACCTACGCGTGCCACAGATAAACGTGGACCGGGGTGTGTTCCTGCTGCCTGACGAGGTATCGTTTGAGGACGGGGTGTTTATCGAGCCGTTGGCCTGCGTCGTGCGCGGGCAAAGGCTGGCGCGTCTGCAGCCGGGTCAGACTGTCCTCGTCCTCGGCAGCGGCATCTCTGGGTTGCTCCACGTGGCCCTGGCCCGCGCCTCAGGGGCCGGGCGCATAGTGGCCACGGACATCAACGCCTACCGCCTGAACGCGGCACAGCGCTTCGGGGCCGACGAGGTGATCCACGCCGGAGAAGACGTGCCAACCCGCCTGCGCGAAGTCAACGCAGACAGGCTGGCCGATCTCGTGATCGTCTGCACTGGAGCCTTCCCCGCCTTCATCCAGGCGCTGCAATCTGTGGACCGTGGGGGGACTGTGCTCTTCTTCGCGCCGACAGAGCCGGGTGTTGACCTTCCCGTTCCGGTCAATGACTTCTGGCGCAACGGGATAACACTGCTGCCCTCTTATGGTGGTGGTCCGCTGGACATCGCGGTGGCCATAGAACTGATCCGCGCCCGCAGAGTTCCCGTGCACGAGATGATCACCCATCGCTTGAGCCTGGCGGAGACAGGTCTGGGCTTTCAACTGGTCGCCGGCGCCGGGGAATCCATCAAAGTGGTCATTGAGCCGCATAGAGGAACGAGTAGATGAGTAGACGAGTAGATGACGGGTGGCGTACTGGGGGGAGAAGTGCCTGACAAGCACGGAATCTTGCGACGCTTGGTCGCTATGTCTCGTGACCTCGGCCAGCCTGAGAAGGACTACGTCATCCTGAGCGAGGGCAACACCTCGGCCCGCATAGATGAGACGACCTTCTGGGTCAAAGCCAGCGGCGTCGAAATGCACCAGATTGAGACCGATGGCTTCGTGGAGATGGCCTTCGATGGGGTGCTGGCCACACTGGATAGCAGTCCCTCGGATGAGCAGGTCAAGCAAGGGCTGGCGGCGGCCAGGGTGGATCCCACCACCCAGGCCTGGCCCTCTATGGAGACGGTGCTCCACGCACTGGCCCTCACCCTGGGCAGGGCACAGTACGTGGCCCACACTCACCCCACACCGATCAAGGCCATCCTGTGCTCGCAGGGGGCGGAGGCGGCCTTCGCCGGCCACATTTTCCCCGCCGAGGCGGTCGTCTGCGGCGAGCCGCTCTTCGTGCCCTACGCACCGCCGGGCCAGCCGTTGGCGCGGGCAGTGCACGAAGGGTTGCTGACCCACAGCGACCGGTACGGCCAGCCGCCACGGGTCATCCTGCTGCAAAACCACGGCTTGGTGGCGCTGGGGCCTACACCCGAGGCGGTTTTTGCTGTCACTGCTATGATGGTCAGGGCGGCCCGTGCACTGTTGGGCACGTATGCCCTGGGCGGGCCGCATTTCATTGAAGTAAATGAGGGATGAGTGGATGAGTAGATGAGTAACTGAGTAACTGAGTAGATGAGTAAGTGAGGTGTTCGCTCCTCATCTACTCATTCCTCATCTACCCATTCCTCATTTACCCATTCCTCATTTACTCATTCCTCACCTACCCATTTACTCTCACAGGAGGTTAGGCAATGGCACAACTTTTCTTAGACACCGCAAGCCTCGATGATATCCGTGAGGCGGCTAGTTGGGGCGTCCTCGACGGCGTGACGACTAACCCCACACTGATGCAACGCGCCGGCACGGCCGACCTCAAGGCCAACACGCTCAAGATCGTGGAGATCGTGCAGGGACCGACAAGCGCCGAAGTGCTCAACACCGACGCTGCCGGGATGATCGAGGAGGCGCGGGAGATACTAGCCTGGTCGGAGCACGTCTTCGTCAAGATACCCACCACCGTCGAGGGGTTGAAGGCCATGCGGGAGATCTCCTCCTGGCCCAACGGGCGCATCAACGCTACGTTGATCTTCTCCCCGGCCCAGGCCTACCTGGTGGCCAGGGCGGGGGCCAGTTTCGCCTCCATCTTGGTGGGGCGCAGGGACGACGTGGGGTTGGATGGGATGGTGGTGGTGCGCCAGACGCGGG
>JAUWOI010000368.1 GCA_030612185.1 Anaerolineae bacterium | reverse complement strand
ACTTGCTTACTTGCAAACTTGCTTACTTGCATGCGTCACCACACATAAGAGCAGCCCGCGCCGCACGCGTACACGGGCAATCTGCGCCGTCAGCACGTTGCTCACACCACGCGCCGGCCCGAAGTGCATGGTGTCTTCGCGCAGCGGCCACTCCAATCCCTCAGCCGTTACTCCCACCGCGTCGCCTCCCAGCGGGATGAGGGAGACGGTGTCGCCGGGCTGGCCCTCGACGAGCAGTTCACCGCGCCCGCCTTGGATGAGAAAGGCCGTCTGTTCTCCCTCGACGATGCGCACGTCGAGCCCACTCAACTCGGGCAACGACAACAACAGCACGTTGGCGATGGTCTGATCCAGCCGTCCCCCCAGCGCTGCCAGGATGATGATCTCGGTCGCACCCTGGCGCACGGCGTGGAGGAGCGCCAGTTCCAGGTCGGTTTCGTCCTTGCGGGGCGAAAAGCGGATGATCTGCGAGCCGGCTGTTTCCACGCGAGTCCGCCCGTCGGGAGATAGCGAGTCGAGGTCGCCGATGACGACGTGGGGCGTCATGCCAGCCGCCAGGGCGTGACGGGTCCCTCCATCGGCGGCGATGATGAGGTCACCGGGGCGCAGCAGGTCCCGCGCACCCTGCGGATCGGCAAATTCCCCGTTGGCGAAGATGATGGCGCGCATGGTTAGAACGCGGAAGAACACGGATTTCAGGACATCAACGGATATAGTCGACGGATCATCAACGGATATAGAAAAACCGCCCCGGCCAGCGGGGCGGCTGTATTGTGCACCTGAACAGTCTCCCTCCGCTGGCATTACCCAGATCAGGTTCCAAGGGTCGGTACCGGCGGTCTGTGCCCGGGGCACCCTCTCAGCCTGGCTTCCCCAGGCTCCCCTGAAGGTATGGTTTCAGCAAATGTTCCTAAGAGTACACCTGAATTGTACTACGTTCTTACAGATTTGGCAAAGTCCATACCGCCCGCCGGGATCGCCCTCTCTCTCCTCTCAGTGGCAGGAGAGAGTCTGGCCTTCATCATCTCTGCGGCACGATAGGAACTACGCACCAAAGGACCGGCGGCCACTGCCTGGAAGCCCATTTCTGTGCCCCTGGCCTTATAGGTGGCAAACTCGTGCGGCGGGACGTAGCGCACGACCTCTAACTGCTCCTCAGTGGGTTGCAGGTACTGGCCCAGCGTCAGTACGTCGCAGCCGGCCCGGCGCAGATCGTGCATCACACTCAGGACCTCCTCGACCGTCTCCCCCAAGCCCAGCATCAACCCGGACTTGGTGACGATGTGCGGGGCATACCTCTTTATCCAGCGTAGAACACTCAGCGAGCGCTGGTAGTCAGCCTGCGGTCGAACCTGGTGGTACAGGCGGGGCACGGTTTCAGCGTTGTGGTTGATGATCTCCGGGCGACTTGCTGCCACGGTTTCCAGTGCCGACACTGAGCCTCTCATGTCGGGGATCAGGAGTTCCACAGTTGCGCCCGGCAGTGCCTGGCGGATAGCCTGGACGGTAGCGGCAAAGTGACCCGCGCCGCCGTCGGGCAAGTCGTCGCGAGTGACGGAGGTCACGACGACGTATGTCAGCCCCAGCCGGTCGGCGGCCTCAGCCACGCGCCGGGGCTCATCAGGGTCAGGCGGTGCCTGGCGTCCCTGCTCGACGGCACAGAAGCGACAGCCCCGAGTACAGTGGTCACCCAGGATCATGAAAGTCGCCGTCCCTCTCAGGAAACACTCGCCCACGTTCGGGCAGTGCGCGCTCTGGCAGACGGTGTGCAAGTGAAGATCAGCGAGCAGCGCCTCCATTCGGGCGGCGGCTTCGATCGCTTCTTGCGACACACGCAGGCGCAGCCAATCAGGGTGCCCCGGCCCATCGCGAGGTGGTTCGCCCGGCACAAACTTGAGGGATCGCCGGTAAATGCGGGCAAAGTGTTGGGCAAACCGTCGTGTCACATCGTCAAAATCCGGGGCATGACCGAGAACCTGTTGCATGGATACAGCGCTTCTGTCAGTGATGCCACAGGGGACTAACAGTTCGAAGTGCTCCATGTTCGGCGCGACGTTGAGGGCCAGGCCGTGATGCGTGATCTCGCCGTGGATTGCCAGCCCGACGGCGGCGATCTTCCGACCAGCGACCCAGACGCCCGGGTGCTCTTCGAAGCGTCCGGCGCTGATCCCGTATTCGGCCAGCAGGTCAATGACAACTTGCTCCAGGTTATGCAAGTACTCATAGAGATGCTCGCGCTCAACCCGCATAATCGGGTAGGCGACGAGCTGACCGGGACCGTGATAGGTCGCTTTACCGCCCCGGTCGGTCTCACGTACGACAACGCCTGTTTGTTCTAGCAGCGCCGGAGAGGCCAGGATGTCTTCCCAGCCACCGTCGCGTCCCACGGTGATGACCGGAGTGTGTTGCAGTAGGATGAGGCTCTCGCCAAGTTTGCCTTGCCGGAGTGCCGTCGCCAACCTCTCCTGCCAGTCCAGGCCGCTGTCGTAATCGAGAAGGCCAGGCTGCCAGATGGTGATGGGTCTCACACAGCCTCTCCTACCACTTGGGCAGGTGCAACGACCGTTTCTCCACGTCCATCGCAGCGTCCACCAGCGCCTCGCCGATGGAGGGATGCATTGGGATGAAGCGCATCAGTTCACCGATGGTGGCCTCGGATAGCATTGCCACAGCGACGACGTTGATCAGGTCTACCGCGCCGGGGGCCATAATGTGGGCCCCGATGATCTTGCCGTACTTCTTGCAGGCGATGACCTTGACCGCGCCAGCGGTCTCGTCGAGGATCATAGCATAAGGATTGATGGCCGTGGGAATCTTGCCAATCTCCATCTCAATGCCCTCGGCTTCGGCCTGCTCCTCGGTGAGCCCCACCCAGGCGACCTCGGGCCAGGTGTAGAGGCAGCGGGGCAAGATGTCGTAGTTCATCCTGCTGGTCAGCCCCATCGCATTCTCGCCAGCGACGATCCCCTCGGCGTTCGCCTTGTGTGACCACATCGGCCCGGCGGTGGCGTCGCCGAGGGCATAGATGTGGTCCACGCTGGCCTCCATACGCTCGTTGACCAGTATCGCGCCCCGCTCCATCCTGACGCCCAGTTGACGCAGGCCCAGCCCAGCCGTGTTGGGCAGGCGGCGCGCGGCCAGGACCTTGTCGGCGACCACCTCGCCCTGGCCCTCGGCCAACACGACGACCAACGAGCCATCGGCGCTCTGGCGAATCACCTCCACCGAGACGTTTCTCTCGATGGCGACCCCGGCGGCGTGGAGCAGTTTGCCCAGTCGCTGAGAGATCTCGCGGTCGGCCGCGGGGAGTAACTGGGGGCCGCTTTCGACCAGCGTGACCTCGCTGCCCAGCGCGTGGAAGTACTGCGCCGCCTCGAGGTCCCAAGGCTTGCTGCCGAGGATGGCGGTGCGCGGTGGGACCTGGCGCAGTTCGACCGCCTCCTCAGTGCCGATCACTCCATCCAGATCCACGCCTTCGATGGGCGGCTGGGCGGCGGCAGACCCCGTGGCGACGAGGACGTTGCGCGCCTTGATTCGCTCGCCGCCATCTCCCACACTCCCACTCCCCCACACTTCCACGGTGTCGCGGGCGACGAGCCTCCCCCGCCCCTCGATCAGCGTGATGCCGTAGTCGGAGAGCAATTGCTCGGTGCCCATGCGCAATCCTTCGATGATCAGGTCCTTGCGGTCGTGGAGCGTATCCATGTCCAGGCCTGGCTCCCCTACCTGGATGCCGAAGCGCCCGGCTTTGCGGATCCGTCCCATCAGTCGGGCGGCTGTCATGAGAAACTTGGAGGGGATGCAGGCCTTGTGCATGCAATGCCCCCCGTAGTAGGCCTCCTCGACGACGGTCACCTTGCCGCCCAACTGCGCGGCGCGCATCGCTGCGGCGAACCCACCAGCGCCGCCGCCGATGACGACCAGGTCTTGCATCTCGGCCATGGCTACTCCCCTCCCCCGGCGAAGATCAGCGCGGGATGTTCCAGGAGTTGCACCAGCGTCTGCAAGAAAGCCGCGCCTGGCGCTCCGTCCACGATGCGGTGATCAATGGTCAGGCTGAGCACCATCCTGGAGCGGGCGACAGCCTGGCCGTTGATCAGGGCCAGTTCCTCGGTGATGCGCCCCACGCCCAGGATAGCCACCTCCGGCGGGTTGATGATGGGGGTGAACCCATCCACGCCGTACGTTCCCAGGTTCGTGACGGTGAACGCTGCGCCCGTGACCTCGTCCACGTTTAGATCGTTTTCTCGGGCGCGCTGCGCCAGATCCTTGATCTTGTCACCGATCTCAGGGACAGTCATGCGGTCGGCGTTGCGGATCACGGGCACGATGAGGCCATCGTCCAAGGCTACCGCCACGCCGACGTTGATCTCGTCCGGCATCATGATCTCCTCGCCCTCCAGTCTGGCTCCCAGCAGCGGATGGTCGCCCAGCGCCACCGCCACAGCCTTGATCAACAGGTCCGTGTAGGAGACCTTGCGGTCCCAGCGCGCGCGCAGTGCCTCGCGGGTGGACTTGAGTTCGGTCACGTCCGCCTTGGTCGTGAGCGTGATCTGGGCCATCGTCTGCAGGCTGTGGACCATCTGCTCAGCGATGGCCTGGCGCATGCCGATGAAGGGGATGTTCTCGGCGGGCGCTTTGGCCTTCCGAGGCTTCTCACCTTCCAGTATGCGCAAGATGTCGTCTTCGATGATCTTGCCGTTGGGGCCGCTGCCCCGAATAGTGACGATGTCCAGCCCCTCGGCTTCGGCCATCTGGCGGGCCAGGGGGGAGATGTTGATCCGGGCTCGCTCATCGTAGAAGCGTTGCACGTCTTGCTCTGTGATGCGGCGGCCGGAGGGGGTGATCTTGGAGATGTCCACGCCCAGTTCTCGCGCCAACCGTCGGGCCGCGGGCGAGGAGGGGACGAACTTCTCCTCCTGGGGTGGTTCTACCCTCTTTTCAGCCAGGGCGGCAGGTGGCGGGGTATC
>JAUWOI010000142.1 GCA_030612185.1 Anaerolineae bacterium | reverse complement strand
CCCCCCCCCCCCCCCCCCCAGGGGGGGGCAAAGCGGGGGGGGAAGGGACGAGAGGCCTCGTCTTGGCCATCATTCGATTGATGTTGACCAGCGTGGCCAACTTGATCTTGCTGATCAGTTCGTCGCGCACTTTGTACAGGTCAATCGAGACGGTGCCAGACGGTTTGGCCACGAACTCGACGGCCCCCAGTTCCAGTGCCCGCACCGCCGCCGACGCCTCTTTGACTCCAGTGAGCATGACGACAGGCGTCGGCGCGCGCTGCATGATCTGTCGCAGCGCCTCCAGGCCGTCCATGCGGGGCATCTCTATGTCCAACGTCACCACGTCTGGGCGAATGGCTCTCACTTTTTTTACGGCCTCGTAGCCGTCGGCCGCAGTGGAGACGACGCGGATGCGTGGGTCGCTTTCCAGCAGGCTGGTGATGATACGCCGCATAAGCGGCGAATCATCCACTACCAGCACGTCAATGGGTACGGCCATGTCAGTACCTCCTGGAACAATGAACAATGAACAATGAACAATGAACAATGAACAATGACCAACGACAAAGGGAACTACATATCACGTTTGACGTTTGACGTTTCACGTTTCATTCTCAGCACTCCATGCCTCCATCTCCGCCACCTCTTCCACCGTCAGCACCCGGCTCAGGTCGAGCAGCACGACCAACCGTTCCTCGTTCTCATACTCATAGTGCGCCACGCCGGTGAGATAGACGCCGTTGACCTGGGCGACCATCTCCGGCGGCGGCTCGATGGACTCGTTCGGCAGGCGCAAGATCCTGACGACCTCGTCCACCAGCATACCGATGGACTGTTCTGCTCGGCCGAGTTCTACCGAGGCCTCCAGTTCCACGATCAGGAAACGGGCCGCGTCGCCATACTGCTCCCCGCTGTCCAGCGCCAGTCGTTTCTTGAGATCCACGACGGGCACCACCTGGCCCTGGTAGTTGATCAGACCTTCCAGGAAGTGCGGCGCGCGCGGCACGCGGGTGATGGGCGTCAGTCGCACGATGCGCAGCACCTGCCTGATTTCGACGCCGAATTGCGTCTCATTTAGTCGAAAAACCACGTATTGATTGCCGATCATTCGTCTTCCTCCTGTCCCTCCAACGTCTGCTGCAGGCTGTTGGCCAGTTCGGCCAGCGCCTGCGCAGAAGAGGCCACCTGCCCTATCGAAGCCACCTGCTCCTCAATGGAGGCGGTGATCTCCTCGCTCGCCGCCGCGTTCTCCTCGGCCACGCCTGCCATTTCATTCACCACGCTCACCACTGTTTCTGAGGCCTTCTCCTGCTCCTCCGTCGTCGCCGCCGTCCTCTGCGCCAGTGTCACCGAACGGGCTACTCCCTCTTGCACATCGCCCATAGCCACGAGCATCTCTTGCAGGCGCTCTCCAATCTCCTGGCTCAGCGCTGCAATCTCCGTCACTGAGGTCGCCGAGTGGACCGCCAGTCGCCGCACCTCGTCGGCCACGACCGCGAAGCCCGCGCCATACTCGCCGGCCCGCGCCGCCTCAATGGAGGCGTTCAGCGCCAGCAGGTTGGTCCGGCCGGCGATCTTCTCCACCAGCGTCACCACGCGCTCGATCTCCCCCAGCCTGGCTCCCAGGGTTTCCGTCACCCGGACCGAGTCTTGCACCAACTTCTGGGCCTGAGTAGAAGCATCGCCGGTCTGGCGGGCGTTGCTGGCGATCTGGCTGGTGGCGGTGGCCAGTAACGCCGCAGAGCGTGAAGCCTCCTCTGCCTGGTGGGCCTGTAAGCCAGCGCCCAGGGCCATCTGCCCGACGGTGGCGGCGATTTGTTCGCTACTGTTGTTGATCTGCTCCATCGTCGCTGCCAACTCTTCGGCGGTAGGGGCCAACCGGGCCGCCGCATCTGCGATCTCAGCCATCAGCGACTGGTTAGTGGCCAACTGCGCAGCCAGCGCCCCGGCGTTGTGCTCCGATTGTCTTATCGCGTGTGTAATGTCCCGCCCAAACAGCCAGGAAAGGGTGGCCAGTACGTAGTTTATCGCCAGCGGGATGCTGAGATATAACGCTTCGTTCGTTTCTGTCTCGGGCAAGTCGGCGGCGCTCCAGCCACCGCGCAGGGCTATGGCGATCAGCAAGAGTGCCGTACTGGCCGTGGCCACGACAAAAGGACTGCGAGGTGCGAGCAACATGCCGGCCGCGATAGTAGCGGGGAGCAGGATGCAAGGCATGATAAGAAAGGTCAGAGGTGACACGGACGGCGCCAGCAGCGACCCGACGACGAGTGTCACCCATCCACCCAAAAACAGGATGGAGGCCAGGCGCAGGTGTCCCCGCCGCGATAGTCCGTAGCACAGGGCCAGCGCCAGCAGCAACGTACTCTGAGCGCCGATGATCATGGACGAGAGAGAACGAACCAGCGAGACTATCAGCCCCACCGCGGCGAATACACTGAAACTGGCGAGCAGGATATGCAGCAGGCGTGCCTTGCGCTGATCTTCTGTTCGTTTTTGGGTTGGAATTGGCGAACTAGACATCCTGCCCCCTTCTGGAAAATGAGATCTCTTGGAAAGTCTGTTTTGCATCCACAACACTACAACGGACTGAGAAACGAACGGATTCTCTCTCTCCAGCCATCCGTTTTATTCTAAATTCGTTGTTGTGTTTCATGGCAACCACCTTTCCGAGAGAACTCAAAGTGTCAGCGACAGCCCGTTGAATGAATTCAACGTCTATTATGAGAAACCTGCTGAAGCAGGTTCAGAATATTGTCCCAACCCACTTTAGTGGGTTTTGGATAGCAGCCCAGGAATTCATTCCGGGGCTTATTCGCTGACTCGCTGACTCACTGACTCGCTTTCCCTGAACTCCGCTGCGGTCTGTTGCAGACTATTGGCCATCTCTGCCAACGCCTGGGCGGAATCGGCCACCTGTTCCATCGAAGCCACCTGCTGCTCGATCGAGGCCGCGATCTCCTCGCTGGCGGCCGCGTTCTCCTCGGCCACCGTCGCCATCTCGTTCACCGCGCCCACCATTGTCTCCGAGGCTTCTTCCTGCTCTTTTGTCGTCGCCGCCGTCTTCTGTGCCAGTGTCGCTGTCTGCCCCACTGCCCCCTGCGCCTGCTCCATCGCCGCCAGCACCTCGCGCAGGCGGTCTCCGATCTCCTGGCTCAGCGCCGCGATCTCCCCTACCGAAGCCGCCGAGTGTTCCGCCAGCCGGCGCACCTCGTCGGCCACGACCGCGAAGCCCGCCCCGTGCTCACCAGCCCGCGCCGCCTCGATGGAGGCGTTCAGCGCCAGCAGGTTGGTCTGGTCGGCGATCTTGTCTACCAATACCACCACCCGCTCAATCTCGCCCAGTTTATTGCTCAGAGCACCTACCACCCGGGCCGAGTCCTGCACCAACTGCTGGGCCTGGGCCGAGGCGTCGTTGGCCTGGCGGGCGTTGCCGGCGATCTGGCCGGTGGCGGTGGCCAGTAATGCCGCAGAGCGGGAGGCATCTTCCGCCCGGTGTGCCTGAGTGGCCGCCCCCTGCGCCATCTGGCCAGCGGTCACCGCGACCTGTTCGGAGGCAGCGTTCATCTGCTCCATCATCGCTGCCAGTTCCTCGCTGGAGGCGGAGAGTTGCTGTGAGGTGTCCGCGATGCGCTCCAGCAAGTGGCGCAGGTTTTCGATCAAACGGTTGAAGGCGGCGGCCAGCATTCCTATCTCGTCTTCTGTGGTGACGGGGATGGTCTGGCTCAGGTCTCCCGCCGCCGCCCGCTCCGCCAGACCGCTCATCGCTACCAGTGGAGCGCTGATACGGTTGACGTTCACGTAGGCTAGTATCAACGTGATCAGCAGGATGGCGCCTCCCGCCAGCAACGCCTCGTTCCTGCCGCGCTGAATGTCGGCCACGACGTCGTTGCGTAACGCGCTGATCTCGACGATGCCTATCAGTTCGCCGGAATAGTCATACAGCGGGCCGTCCATCACGCCGTAGTGATTGCCCGCGTGCGAGATTCTGCTGGTGACGACCTCGCCCGTCTCGCGCACCTGCTCGTAGACCTCCGGGGGCACCGGCAACCGTTCGTCCGCGGTCGAGGCGTAGAGCCACAGGTCATCGCTCACCATGACCTCAGCCTTGTCTGTGTCCTCGAACAAACTAATCTCGTCGCCGGTCTGGATCAAATAGATACACGCGTCCAGTTCATAACGTGACGTGTAGTCGCTCAAAAACGAATCTCCAAAGTCCAGGCCAAATTCCACCGTTCCAATGTGCTCTCCTTCGTAACTGATCGGTGCGATGCCCCGGATGCCCAGCCCTCCCTTCCCCTTCTCCAACCCCATGACGGTCACCTGCTGGGTGTTAGCCAGCACGACGGCGGGGCGGGAATCCGAGAGGTCGTCGCCGTACTGGTCCAACAGGTGCAGCCGCAGGAACGAGGTGGCCGGCGGCAGGTGGAAGTGAAACTGGGGAATGTCGAACCCCTCGGCCGTCTCGTCCAGAGCCTTGTAGATGGGCAGTGTCACCCGCGTCAGTTCCTCTCGATCGTGTGCGGCGAACGCTCTCTGGACGTCGGGCAGGTGGGCGAAACTGATTGCCAGTGCTAGAGGAGTCTCACCATGCTCCTCTATCGTCGCCAAAAAGTTGACGTAGTGATCCTGAAAGCGCCGATCTTCTTCTTGCACGGCAATCTGGGTCTGCTTGACGACAGACATCGTGACCAGCGCCGCCACGACGAAGACGAGGCCGGTCAGGATGAGCAGGAGCATACGCTGCGCGATCTTCATCCTCGCAACCAGCCACGGACGCTTTCCTGCATATGACGAATTTTGCTCACTCATTTTTCACTCCTTGGTATAGCCTCCGGTACAAACTGTTTTCCAGTGCTCTCAGCCCCAGTCCCCGGGGGCGTTGTAGGCGAGAACATAACGTCAAAAGCGATCATGCGCTGCATGGGCCGCCCCCGAGACGGTGGCTTCGAGCAGCAAGCCCGTTGAATGAATTCGACGTCTGTTATGAAAAACCTGCTGAAGCAGGTTCAGAATATCGTCCCAACCCGCTTTAGATGTCGTCCCAACCCACTTCAGTGGGTTTTGGATAGCAGCCCAGGAATTCATTCCGGGGCTTATTCGCCGGGGCTTATTCGCTGACTCGCTGACTCGCTGACTCATTTTTTCTGAACTCCGCTACGGTCTGTTGCAAACTAGTGGCCACCTCCGCCAGCATCTGCGCGGAACCGGCCACCTGTTCTATCGAAGCCACCTGCTGCTCGATGGCGGCCGCGATCTCCTCGCTGGCGGCCGCGTTCTCCTCGGCCACCGTCGCCATCTCGTTCACTGCACTGACCATTGTCTCCGACGCCCGATCTTGCTCCTCCGTTGCCGCCCCGACCTCCTGGGCCAGCGACACCGTATGAGCCGCTCCCTTCTGCGCCTCCTCCATCACCGCCAGTACCTCCCGCAGGCTATCTCCGATCTCCTGGCTCAGCGTCGCAATCTCCCCTACCGAAGCCGCCGAGTGTTCCGCCAGCCGCCGCACCTCGTCGGCCACGACAGCGAAGCCCGCCCCGTGCTCGCCAGCCCGCGCCGCCTCGATGGAGGCGTTCAGCGCCAACAGGTTGGTCTGGTCGGCGGATCTTGTCTACCAATGCCACCACGCGCTCAATCTCGCCCAGTTTGTTGCTCAGAGCACCCACCACCCGGGCCGAGTCTTGCACCAACTGCTGGGCCTGGGCCGAGGCGTCGTTGGACTGGCGGGCGTTGCCGGCGATCTGGCCGGTGGCAGTGGACAGTGACGCTGCAGAGTGGGAGGCCTCTTCCGCCCGGTGCGCCTGAGTGGCCGCCCCCTGCGCCATCTGGCCAGTGGTCACCGCGACCTGTTCGGAGGCATTGTTCATCTCCTCCATCATGGCCGCCAGTTCCTCGCTGGAGGCGGAGAGTTGCTGTGAGGTCTCCGCGATGCGCTCCAGCATAAGGCGCAGGTTTTCGGCCATCCGGTTGAAGGCGCGGGCCAGCACGCCCGTCTCGTCGCCAGACGTGACATCAACGGCCACGTCCAGGTCGCCACGGCTGATGCTCTCGGCTGCCGCGCTGAGGAGGTAGATTGGCTTAAGAACCGATCTGGCCGTGTAGAATCCCGCGCCAAGGGACACCGCCAGGGCGACGATAATAGCCACCCAAACTGACTGGACACCGGCCGTGTGTGCCCTGTGTACGTTCTCCTCTGTCTCGGCCAATTCGCTCATGTGCTCGCCCACGTGCTCCTTGAGGACAACCGCCAACTCTTCTGTTTCAGCGTGCATTTGGCGCTGGGGGTGCGCTACTTCGGCCTGTGCCCCACCTGCTTCCACCGCATCCATCACTTGCTTGGCTAAACTGATGATGTGCGCGGCGCGGTCTTCCATATCCTGGGCCACTCGCCCTTCCTCATCCCCGATGTGGATTTCGTGCGCCTTGTGTTCTGCCGTGTTCTCCTGAATGCGCGTGATGGCCTCCATGGCGTGTTCCCGGTGCGCGGGGTCCCCGGTGCGTACAATCCTCGTCCACTTCCACCAGGAGAGTCTTAACCGCGCCCTCTGTGTCCATCATGGACAGCGCGCCCGGAATGACGTCTTCTTGCAACAGGGAGAACTCTGCGCGGATGTTGAAATAGGTACGCAGCGAGAAGAAGCTCAGGGCACACGTGACCAGGGCGGTTGTCAGGAATCCCAGCGTGATCTTTGTGCGCAGTTTCATTTTTGTCTCCGGTTTTATTGCACTCACAGACACTACAGCGAATTAGGAAATAAACGAATTTTCGTTACTACATCAAGGTGCAACGCACTTGTTTCTCGCCATTTCAGCGATTTCGTCCAGCAGATTGCACCGTAGAACAGGCAAATTTGTAGCAAAAGTGCGTTGCACCGTAGTAATCGTGAAACGTCAAACGTCAAGCGTGTATTGTTTTCTTTCGATAAATCCGCAGCCGCCCGTCCACCGGTTTCACCTGGCTGGAGAGCGCCAGCGGGAGCATCTCCGCCATACCCAGCATCAGGTAGCCGCCTGGTTCCAGGTGATCGAGCAGGTGGCGCACGATTTTCTCCTGGTGCTCGCGGGCAAAGTAGATGAGCACATTGCGGCACAGGACCAGGTCGTAACGCGGCAAGGTGGGCGCTGTGGTGAGATCGTGCTGCCGAAAGGTAACCAGTTTGCGGATTTCCGGCCGTATTGTGAATGTGTCCCCGTCGTAGATAAAGTATCTCGCTACGTAATGGGCCTGCTGCAAATGCATCGGGACAGGGCCGCCTCCAGGAGAAAAGTTGACCGTGCGGTACACTCCCTGGCGAGCGCAGGCCAATGCGGGCGCATCCACGTCGGTGGCGTGAATGACGAGTTTCCATTCGGCCAGGGAGGCCTTCAACAAGTCAGCCAGGATCATGGCAATGGAATAAGGCTCTTCGCCAACAGCACAGCCAGCGCTCCAGACAGTCAGGCTCCGTTGCCGGTTCCTTGTTCGCCGGGCAATCAGGGGAGCCAGAACGGCGTCCTTGAGTCTCTCAACGGCGTTCTTGTCGCGGAAGAAGCAGGACAGGTTGATGGTGAGAGCGGCGAGCAGCGTCTCCAACTCGGCCGGGTCGGAGCGCAACACAGCCAGGTAGTCCTGGTAGGTGCTGGTATTCCGCGCCCGCATACGCACCGCCAACCGGCGGCGCAGGAAAGTCTCCTTGTATTGGCTGCAATCCAGCCCTCGCTCGCGCCGGACGTGATTCAGCAGACCACCGAACGCCCGCTCTTCGCCAACCTCCCCCAGGCGCTCCGCTCGATCTCTCACTGACCCAGCACCAGACTCAGGTATCATCTTCAACATAACTTTGCAATGATGTCATTGCGAGCCCTTCAATACTTCAGGGTAAACTCCGCGAAGCACCGCCACGCCTGCCACGAGTACTCGCAGTGGAGTACTCGTGGCGGTGCTTCGTCACTTCGTTCCTCGCAATGACAGGATGAGTAGTTGCCTTCAATCATCACATTTCACGTTTGACGTTTGACGCTTGACGTTTCACGCTTCACGTCCCACGTCCGTCTCAAGCGGAATACTCACAATAAACGTCGTCCCTTTCCTCCGCACGCCTTCAGATTCTGCGCGGACGGTGCCGCCGTGGGCCTCGACGATCTCTTTGACGATGAGTAACCCCAGCCCGGTGCCGTAAATGCCGACCGTAGCCTCGCCTGGGACGCGATGGTATTTGGTGAACAGGGCAGGCAATTGGGCCGGCGGGATACCGATCCCCGTGTCGCTGACGCGGAACACGGCCTGCCTGTCGGCAGACAGGGCCTGTCCGTCCTCCACGCGCAACTGCACCGTGATGTGCCCGCCCTCGGGTGTGTACTTGACCGCGTTGGACAGCAGATTGTCGAGTATCTGCAGGAGCCATTCGGCGTCGGCGCGGGCGGGTACAGGATCGGGCGGCAAATCAAGTGTGAGGGTCTGGTTTTTGGACTTGGACTGCAACCGGATGAGGAGCATACTGGCTTCCACTATCTCGCGCAGTTCGACGTCGTCCAGTTTGATCTGCAGGTAGCCAGCATCTATCTTGGCAAAGTCGAGATACTCACTGACCAGTTTGATCATTTTGTTGGCCGACTGCTGGATGATGTGGATGAATTCAGCCTGCTCGGGCGTGAGCGGTCCGACTGTGGCATCCTCGATCAGCGCTCGAGTCGCGGTCAGAATGGCACTGGCAGGGTTGCGCAGGCCGTGCGTGACCATGGAGTAGAAATCGGTCTTGACCTCCTGAAGTTGTCTCCGGGCGACGAGGCCAGCGCGATGTTCGAGCGCCTGTTCGAGGACGTAGAAGAACCCGGTCAGGTCGCTACCCACGGCGATGTCTTGCTTTTCGACGTAGGCATCCGCGCCGCGCCGCACGGCAGCAATGGCCGATTTTACTCCGCCGACGCCGGTGAGTATGACCACGGTAGTTTCGTCGTCTTCCTGGCGGATATGATCGAGTATCTCA
This sequence comes from Anaerolineae bacterium, assembly GCA_030612185.1. The sequence continues at coordinate 242 of JAUWOI010000142.1, read as the reverse complement.
ATGCCGTTCATGTCGGGCAGGATCAGGTCGAGCATGATGAGGTCGTACGGCTCATCACTGGCGTACATCTCCAGTGCTTCTCGACCGGAGGCTGCGACGTCTACACTCGCGCACTGCGGGGTGAGGATGGTTCGCAGGTAACTGCGGATGGCAGCAGAGTCGTCTACGGCCAGAATACGCTTGTCCTTGATCATAGAGATACCTCCATTACTTCCTACTCCTTCCTCCCGACTCCCTACTCC
>JAUWOI010000397.1 GCA_030612185.1 Anaerolineae bacterium | reverse complement strand
CGGTCGTGAGGCCCGCGGCTTCTTTACCGGCCGGCGCGCGGGCCGCCCGTCTGCCCCGCCAGGGGGTGAGGGGGGGGGCAGGGGGGCTGGGGCTGGTGGCAGTGCTCCTGGTCGGGCTGGCCCGCACCTGGCAGGGGCTTATCCCCGGCCTGTTGCTTTACTCCCTCTCCGCTTACTGCATGCCAGCGATCAACGCCTACCTGGCCCACGCGGTGGGCGGGCGCAACCTGGAGCGGACCTTCACCACCGTCTTCGCTGGTTACGCCGCTGGCGGGTTGATATCGCCCATGGTGGGCGGCTGGCTAGCCCAAGTGGCGACGATGCGCACGGTCTACTTTGCGGCCGCCGCCCCCTTCGCCCTCTCAGCGATTGCCGTGCTGTGGGTTTCCCCGCAGCCTGTGCCCTCGCGCGTGAAGCAGGGGCCGGGCTGGCGGACACTGCTGAACCGGCGTTTTCTGCGCTTTGCGGCGCTGACCTGGCTGGCGTTCGTGGCGATGTATTTAGGATTCCCACTGACTCCCAACTTCTTGGCCGATGTGCGAGGCTGGGACGTGGCCCGTATCGGGATGCTGGGCTCGTTCCAGGCGCTGGGGATGATGCTGTTGACCCTACTGCTGGGGCGTTTGGGCGATGGTCACCGCTCGCGAGGGCTGATGGTTGGGCAGGTTTTGGTGTGGGGCTCGGCGCTGCTCCTGCTACTGACCGGCACTTTTCCGGCGCTGGCATTGGCCTACCTGCTGCGCGGCGCTTATCAAGGCTGCCGGTCGCTGACCCAGGCTCGAGCGACTGTGCTGGGGGGCGAGGCCGATCGCGGGCTGTTGCTGGGAGCGGGCGAGACGATCATCGCCGTCGCGCAGATCGTCGCCCCCTACGTAGCAGGTTGGCTATACGCTGGCGGTCCGGCGTACCCCTTCGTGGTCTCGCTGGCGCTGATCCCGGTCACGTTGCTGCTGGTTGTTATTGGGATGCCCCGCTCCGCAGCGAGAACAACGCGAATGAGGCCCGGCCAATGAATATCTGCGTCAATCTGTTTCTTCCGCTAACGAGAATAATGCCAGCGCCTGTGGGTTCAGGGAGAGGGTGATGGACTCCCCGAGAGCGGGCAGAGCGACGCTGGCTGGGAAGTTGAAAGTCAGTTCAACGCCGCTGGCGTGGCGCAGGCCCAGCCGGTAGTACTCGCCGCGGAAAGAGCGTTCCGTAATGACTCCAAACAGCACATTGGGGCCCGCCCCGTCCAGCCGCGCTGCCTCGGGCCGGATCAACAACTGCGTTGTAAATCCCAAATCCCAAATCCAAATCCCAAACCTTCAACCTGGAGCGTGCCAATCTCCGTTTCAACCAGCCCGGGCCTTACGATACGGGCATCCAGTAAATTAGTCAGCCCCAGGAAGCGAGCCGCCCAGGCCGAGGCCGGTCGCCGGTAGACTTCCTCTGGCGTCCCCACCTGCACCACTTGCCCGGCCCGCATCAGCACCACCCGGCCGGCGATGGCGAAGGCCTCCTCCTGGTCGTGGGTGACGTAGATCACAGCCACACCGGCCCGCTGGAGGATGCCGGGCAATTCGTCCATCAGCCGCTCGCGCAGTGCCCGGTCCAGCGCACCCAGTGGCTCGTCGAGCATCAGCAACCGTGGCCGGGGGGCCAGACTGCGGGCCAGCGCGACCCGCTGTCGCTCGCCACCCGAGAGTTGGTTCACGTCGCGGCGCTCGAAGCCCGCCAGCCCGACCAACTCCAGCACCTCGGCCACCCGCGCCGCTATCGGTTCGCGGCTCAGTCCCTGCATCCGCAGACCGAAGGCGACGTTGCCGAAGACGTCCTTGTGTGGAAAGAGGGCGTATTCCTGGAACATCAGTCCGAATCCGCGCAGATGAGGAGGCACGAGGGCCACGTTCTCCCCATTCGCCGATACCTGACCGCTATCGGGCGTCTCCAGGCCAGCGATGAGCCGCAGGAGCGTTGTCTTGCCGCAGCCGGAAGGGCCGAGCAGGCAGAGCATCTCGCTTTCCTCGACGGCGAAACTGACGCCGGTCAGTGTCCAGCCGTCGGGGTAAGACTTGCGAATGTCGTGGAGTTCAAGTAGGGACATTGTGTTCTCCGAGAGCGTGAAGTATGCACGTGAAACGTCAAACGTGATCCGTGCCCTTACGTTTCACGCATCGCGTTTTGCGCGTTAGAACTCTCCCACCTCCCCTACGCGGAAGCGCTCAAGCGCCAGAAACCCTAGCGTGCAGACTAGCATCAGCAAGGTGGACATCGCCAGCGCCTGGCCATAGTTGGCCGTGCCGGGGCGGCCCAGGAAACGGTAGATGGCGACGGGCATGGTGGGGCGCTCCGGCCGGGCGATCAGGCTCGTGGCCCCGAATTCGCCCATTGAGATGGTGAAGGCGAACACGGCCCCCACCAACACCGACCGCGCCACGATGGGCAGATCTACCTCGCGCCACACGTGCCAGGGCGATGCTCCGAGAAGCGCCGCCGCCTCACGCAGGTGGGGATGGATGGAGCGCAGCGCTGGCAGCACGCTGCGCACGACGAAGGGCAGCGCGACGAGCGTGTGGGCCAGAACGATCAATAGCGGCGAGGTGCGCAGGTTGAGCGGGGGCTCGTCCAGCGCGATGATGTATCCCAGCCCTAGCGTGACCGCCGAGGTTCCCAACGGCAGCATAAAGACCGGATCGAGCAACCGCCTCAACCAGCGCCCCCGGGGACGGGGGCTACGAGCGGAAGAACCGGAGCCTCGGGCGCTGTCAGCGCCTGCATTGTCCAGCACTGCCGCTGCCATCAGCCCCAACACGACCGAGAGCCCTACTGTCGCCAGCGCGAATCCCACCGAGTTGCGCACCGCTGCCACCGGCGGCACGTAGAAAGCCGAGCCACGGGGATTATGGAACAGTTGACGATAGAAGGCCAGAGACACACCTCCCGTGGCAGAAAGCGTCAGGGACCGCTCGACCAGCGCGACCAGCGGCGCGACCAGCAGCGCCAGCATCAGTCCCACGTTGGCCCCGACGACCAGCCACTCGCGCCAGCGATGCGGTCGCCGCTGCGTGACCTGGCGCGGCCGCAACTCCAGTGGCAGCGTCTTGCGTGCCTGGAGCCGCGTGTAGGTCGCCATCAGCGCGAAGGTGAAGATAATCTGGATGAGGGATAGCGCCGCCGCCAGCGGCAGGTTGAGGTAGTGTATCGTCTGATGATAGATCTCTACCTCCAGCGTGGCGAAGCGTGGCCCGCCGAGGACGAGGACGACGCCGAAACTGGTGAAGCAGAATATGAAGACCAGGAGCGCCGCTGTGCCGATGGCCGGGGCCAGCAATGGCAGCGTCACCTCACGGAAGGCTCGCCACTGGTTGGCTCCCAGCAAACGGGCGGCTTCCCCCAGTTGAGGGTCGAGATTGGCCCAGTAGGTGCCTACCATGCGCAGCACGAGCGTGTAGTTGTAGAACACGTGCGCCAGCAGGATAACGGTGAGTGTGTGCTGGAGGTCAAGGGGCGGTTGGTCGAGTCCCAGGAGTCCCATCAGGGCCAGGTTGAGCAAGCCGTGAGGTCCCAGCAGCGCGGTGAAAGCCAGCGCGACGACGATGGTGGGTAGGACGAACGGGACGGTCGTCAGCGCCTGTACGAGCGACTTGCCGGGGAAGTCGTAGCGCGCAAAGACGTAAGCCCCAGGTAGCGCCAGCCCCACCGTCAGCAGCGTCGAGAGCGCCGCCTGCCAGGTCGTGAACCAGAGCGTCTGCAGGTAGTACGGTGTGCTGAACAGTTTCCCCAGCGCCGCCGGATCGAAACGACCCTCTGGCGCGAAGGAGAGGGTCAGGATGGAGGCGACGGGGTAGAAGTAGAAGACGAGCAGGAAGAGGAGGGGGATGGAGACAAGGAGACAAGGAGACAAGGAGACAAGGAGACGAGACAAGCGCGTTGCCTTCCCCTTGTCTCCCCTTCCCCTTGTCCCCTTGTCCAAATTCACCGCAGCACCACCTCAGTCCATGCCTCGATCCAGGCCTCCCGGTTGGCCTCGATGGCCGCGTAGTCCACCTCGGCCGGATGATCGGGAATGACGGCGAAATTGGCGAAGACATCGGGCAGGGTCGCGTTCTGGTTGGCGGGGAACATGAACATGTGCAGTGGTATGTCCTCCTGGAATGTCGTGCCGAGCATAAAGTCCACCCACGCCTCCGCCAGGTCGCGGGTCTGCGCGTCCTTGGGGATGAGGATGCCGACGAACTCGATCTGCCGGAAGCAACTGCCATCGCCGACGACCGCCGCCGTCGGGGCCTCCTCGAAGGGCCTGCCCTGAGCCTCGTCGAAGGGCTCCTCGGCGAAGTATACCTCCACCGGCGGGCTGCTGGCGTAACTGACGACGATGGGCCGGTCACCCTCCCCACCGGAGCCGTAGGTGAACTGCCCCCAGTAGGCATCCTCCCACCCCTCGACCACCAGCACGTCGTTGTCCCGCAGGTCGGCCCAGTAATCCAGGTAGGTGTAGTCGCCCGTCTCGCCAAAGTGACCCACCGTTGCCAGCATAAAGGCCAGCCCCGGCGACGACGTGGCGGGGTTCTCCACCACTGTCAGCCCCCCGTACTCAGGTTTCGCCAGGTCCTCCAGGTTGGCGGGCGGTGTCAAG
>JAUWOI010000536.1 GCA_030612185.1 Anaerolineae bacterium | reverse complement strand
GTAGATTCAACTCCCCCCGGATATTATTCTCCAGCGTATCCCACGGGTCTGCAAAGGAGGTGGGGACGAACGATTGGGCCGCCAGGTGGAAGATGTAGTCGGGCTGCACCTTGTCCATGAGCGTGCGCACCCCCTCCAGGTCGCGCAGATCGGCGTGTCGCAGACGCAGACGTGGTTCCGGCGGCTGGGACTCGACTGGCTGGGGATAGACCGTGCCCATCAACTGCCAATCTGTATGCGCCAACAGATAGGCACACAAATGCCCCCCGACGAATCCTCCCGCTCCCGTGATCAATGCGCGCAACTGTTGCCTCCTCGACGGGGCAGATTATACCGCACTTTCCTATCCCTGTAAAACGCTTGCCTCCTCCGCTGCATCGGTGTACAATTAATAATCGTGAGCCAAAAAATCCTTGTCGTGGACGACGAGCAGTCTATCACCGATCTGCTCGCATACAACCTCCGGCGCAACGGTTACCAGCCCATCGTGGCCCACGACGGCCACCAGGCGCTACGGCTGGCCCAGGTTGAGCAGCCCGACCTGGTCATCCTCGACCTGATGTTGCCCGGCCTCGACGGCCTCGACGTCTGCCGTGCGCTGCAGCGCGAGAGTACCGTGCCAATCATCATGCTCACCGCCCGCGACGAGGAGGTGGACCGCGTCGTGGGGCTGGAACTGGGCGCCGACGACTACGTCACCAAGCCCTTCAGCGTGCGTGAATTGATGGCACGGGTCAGGGCCGTGCTGCGCAGGATCACGTCCGGGGAGATCACCGCTGCCGCCGTGCATCGTATCGGCATGCTGGAAATGGACACCCTCTCTCGCGAGGCCCGACTCGGGGGTGCCCTGCTGCCTCTCACCTGCCTGGAATTCGATCTGCTCGAGACGCTGGCCCGCCACGCAGGACAGGTACTCAGCCGCGAGCAACTACTCGACCAGGTGTGGGGCTATGACTACTACGGGGATGCCCGCGCAGTGGATAGCGTCGTCAAGCGGTTGCGCGCCAAATTGCGGGAATCTGGGGGCGACTCAGACGTCGTCTCCACTGTGCGCGGCGTCGGCTATCGCCTGGAACGCCCGCGTACCCCCTGAAGCCCCAAGCCACTACTGATCAAGACGCCAACAATCAACTCCTGACACATTCCTGACACACTCCTCTGCTACAATGACCTTGCCATGTTAAGGTCCATCCGCTCCCGCCTGATCGTTTCCTACCTGCTGGTCATCCTGCTGGCGATGGGGATCGCTGCCCTGCTAGCCTGGAGTGCCCTCGACCGCGCCTTCATCGACGTGCTGCGCGAGAACCTGCTGGCCCAGGCCCGCCGCGTAGCCCAGACCGTCGAGGCCAGCGAGACGGGTGGCATCGCCGACAAGACCTACCCTGCCCCCGACCCGTACTCCCAGGCCACCAACGTCCTGCCCGGCTACCACACGCGCGTCATTGACGACGAGGGGGTAGTCATCCTCGACCTGGTCGCGGCCGACGCCATCACCACGAGCGAGACGTTGTCTGCCCCGCCCCTCACCCGCTACCGCGAATTGGTGAGCAACCTGGGCATCCCCCCCACAGATACACGCGGCCAGAAGAGCCCCACTGACCTCCTCAGCCGCCCCGAAGTCCAGAGCGCGCTGGCCGGGGAACCCGCGACGGCTGTGCGCTCCTACGACTGGGCTCCTCAGCGCCGTATCCTCTACGCTGCCTACCCCGTGCGCTCGCCCGAGGGTATTTCCTCTCCCATGGGGGGGATTGAGGGGGGGAATCTGACAAGTGTCGTCTACGTCGCCAGTCCCCTCCCCCGCTTCAGCCTCAGTCTGCTGCCTGCCTACTTCGGGCCACAGGTGCTGGGCGGGGCGTGTCTGGCCACGTTGCTGTCCGGATTGGCCGGCCTGCTGCTGGCCCGGCAACTCACACGTCCCCTCCGCCGTCTTACTGACGCCGCTTCGGCACTGGCGCGTGGCGAACCAGTCCCTCCGGTCCCCACGACCTCCGCCAATGAACTGGACCGCCTGGGCGCGGCCTTCAACACTATGAATACCAACCTGGCCACCGCCCACGAGACGCTGGCCGCCCAGGCCCGGCAGCGAGAGGCCATCCTCGACAGTCTGGCCGACGCAGTCCTGGCAGCCGATGGTACGGGCAAGATCATACTCGCCAACCCGGCCGGTTCTGCTCTACTGAAGGCCGCTTCACAACCGCTGCACGAGGCAATAGGCCGCACCCTCGCTCTCGGAGAGCCTCAGACGACTGCAATCACCGCCCAGACCCAGGTCGTTGAACTGTTGACCACCCCACTGCGCGACGAGAAAGGGCACGTCAGCGGGGCCGTCGCCGTCGGCCACGACGTCACCGTCTACCGCCAACTCGACCGCTTGCGCACCAACTTCGTCTCCGACGTCTCCCACGAACTGCGCACGCCGCTGACGGCCATCAAGGGCACCATTGAGACGTTGCGAGATGGCGCAGCCGATGACCCGGCCGTGCGCGACCGCTTCCTGTGCACCGTTGCCGCCGAAACCGAGCGCCTCATCCGCTTGACCAACGACCTACTGCTGCTCACCCGCGCCGACGCTGGCCGACTCGACCTGCGGCTGGCTTCCACTGACCTGGTCGCCTCCGCCCGGCGCGCCTCCGCCCAACTGGAGGACCGCGCCCGGGAGAAGCAAATCGCCGTCACGGTTGAGCCGCCGGGCACGCCCACTTCTGTCCTTGCCGACGCCGACCGTATCCACCAGGTACTCGTCAACTTGCTCGACAACGCGGTCAAGTTCACCCCGGCCGGGGGACGGGTCTCTATCTCCTTCGGCCACGCGGGCGAGCAGGCCTCCTGCACCATCGCCGACACTGGCCCAGGCATCCCCAACGACGATATACCTCACCTCTTCGAGCGCTTCTACCGTGGCGACCGCTCTCGCGCTCGCGCCGAGGGTGAGAGCGGCGCTGGACTGGGGCTGACCATCGCCAGGGCCATTGTCGAAGCCCACGGTGGCCGCGTCTGGATTGAGAGCGAACCCGGCCAGGGCACTTCCATCACCTTCACCCTCCCCCTAATCTCCAATCTCTAATCTCCAATCTCT
>JAUWOI010000229.1 GCA_030612185.1 Anaerolineae bacterium | reverse complement strand
CAGGCCATCCTGGTCACTGCGAATCGGGGGCGGCCTCTTGCCTTCTCTAAAGACAGTTCCCTGGCTGGACAGGCATTTCACAACATCGCTCGCCGGCTGCAAGGAAAGGATGTGCCATTCCTGACTCTGCGTGAGCCTGGTCTGTTTGAGCGAGTTTTCCGTTTCGTGCGCTCTGGGTAGGAGATCGTCATGAAGTTCTTTGAACGCCTGCGAGGCCATCATTACGAACCGTCGAGCGGGGAAGTTGCCAAAGAGAGGCTGCGCCTGGTGCTGGCCCACGACCGAACCAGTATCTCACCCGCGTTGCTGAACCCGCCACGAGTACTCGCGGTGGCAGGCTCAAGGACGAGATCATCACTGCGATTTCGCGCCACGTCGCCATTGACGCCGATGATGTTCAGGTGACCTTCTCCCAGCCTGCCACGAGTACTCGCAGTGGAGTACGCACGAATCACGCCTGGTCGCCGACATTCCCTTACTGGCCAGACGCAGACGATGACGAGTTGACAGTTCCTAGTCACACAGTCTTCGGCACTTGAACCGCAAAGGCACCGCCACGAGTACTCGCGGTGGCAGCCCCGGTTACTGCCTGTCTTCTTCCTACTCCTCGGCGGGTATCACTTCCGCATTGTCCAACTTCCAGCGGCCATCCTGCCGGACGAGATACCATCGTACAGAGGTTTCGTCTTCCGGCGCACTGTTCCGACGCTCACAGATGACGTCAAAATCGAAAGTGACCCAGTCAGAGCCAGCATCCTCTCCAGATTGCAAGTTGGTCACGCGCACGTGGGCGATCTCACTGCGTGCTGAGGTGCACCCACACCGGCCGGCGGCGCACTGCTCCAATTGCTCCCACCCTTTCTCGGTGAAGTACTCCGCAGCCTGCTCGTCATCGGTGTAGTGGTTGTAGAATGTAAGTACGACCTTCTCGGGATAGGGAGAGCGCATGACATCCTTGGGCTCTGCCTGGTAGAAGGTGAGTTCGTATTTCTCAGGCACCACGAGAACACCCTGGTCGAACGGTTCGTAGTATATCTCATCATTATAGGGGTGGTAAATCTGTCGCAGCGCCAATTGGGCGCGGTGTGGCAGGTACTGGTCAACCGTGACACTGTCCAATTCGACTTTTATATTGCTGCCGCTGAAATGCCCCTGCGGTAGATATTCCTCCTCGTTCGGTTCCCAGTAGAATATGGACAACCTTATCGTTTTGTCGTTGCAGCGATCACGCACGATCAGTTCAGGGCCTGGTAGCCCAGACAGGACGTCCTCCATAACAGCGATACATTCATACTCGCATAAATAGTCACCACCCCGGGGGCGCAACTCGTAGGGAATGGGGACAGGGGAACTGCTATCGTCCAGTTGGTAGACGACACCCGCGATAGGACCGCTACCCTCCGCCACGAGCCCCGCCACGAGTACTCGCGGTGGCTGCTCGGTCTCAGCCGGCAGGTCGAAGCGGTATAGCACGACCCACTCCTGGTTATTGTCACGGTTGGTGTCGAGGCGGTGGGTGCTGACGTGCTCCCAATTCTCTGGCAACTCGGCTGGCGGCAGAACCTGAGCCTCCTTCCAGGGTTGGAAATACAAGACGCCAGCCACGACCATTAGAACAACGACGGTGAGTGCAGCGGCAATGACTCGTCCATACTTCCGAACGGGCTTCCGCAATACGGCCTGTAACAACAACCGGGCCGCCAGTTGTTTGTCTACCCTATAGCCCGGCCGGCCGTGGACTACCTTGGCAAAAGACTCCTGAGCCCGGTGCCAGTTCCTCTTCTCCAACGCCCTGATGCCCTCGCCGAAGAGGCAAGCCAGATGCTCCTCCTTCCGACAGCGTTCGAGCGCTGCTTCCCACGCCTCCCAGCCCTCTGCGTCGAGGGCCTCGGTCACCAATTGTTCGTAGATCGCAGCGGCCTCTGCCCACCGCTCCGCCTGCTCATAACCCCGCGCCTCTGCTTCCAACCGGCGCACCAAGATGGCACTCTGTATCTTTCGGGCCGTACGTTCGTTAGGGAAGACCTGGAGCGCCCGCTCGCAGACCGCCAGTACTCCTTCCTCATCCCCCGCCGCCTCCCGCGCTCTTGCCTGAGCCACCAGTGCACGGGTCAACAGCAAACGCGCCTCCTCTCGGTCCAGTTCGTAGGCCCGCTCCAGTTCGGCCACTGCTTTGTCGGTCTGGGCCAGTCGCAGCAGCGTCTCACCCAGGCGAAACCGGGCGTGGAAGTGATGGGGGTTCGCCGCTAGCGCATCCCGGAAATAGCGGGCGGCCGCCTTCAACTGATTGCGTCGGAAAAACTCTTGGCCCAAGCCAAAGAGTTCCTCGGCCAGTGGATCCACCCGGTCTAACTCATCTTTCACATCCCGGAGGGACCTAGACTGACGTATCCAGCGGCGGAAGAGTTCGACGGCAAAACAGTGCTCCTGATCCCCGGTCAAATCCAACACCCGTCGCCTCACCAGGTCGCGGGGAGCCATCAGTTCCACCTCTCGCGTGCGCAACCGGGCAGCGTGGTCCGTCAGCAATTGCACCCCCCGGTCCTCTGTGATGGTCTCCTCTTCACCGACAGCCCCGGCCAGGCCGGCAGCGTAGACCTTCTCGGCCAGACTCAGCCCATTCCAAAGCCAGGCCAGCGCCTGGTCGCCCATCTCCAGCGCGCTGGGCACGGCGGCCTCTACCTCCGGCACGTCTACTTGCGGCGGCGCAGTGGGATTCCCCGCGTAGGCCCGCTCCCAGACCTGCTGGCAGAGCAACTGGGTCAGATAAGGGTGTCCACTCGTGAGACTCAAGACGCGCGCCACGGCCCGGTCAGTAAAACGCAGTGTGCCATTCTGATCTGGAGCCTCCGCCTGACGCACCATCGCTTCAGCGCTTTCCCGGCCCAGCACCCAGACCTCTCGCACCAGCGAGGCTTTGAAGGCGGCGGTGAAGTCCAGAGCCAGATCATCAACCCGCCGGCCGACGACGAAGACGAAGACTGGGCGAGAATCTTTGGTCATCACACGGCGTATGAACCGGAGAAAAGATTGGGCCGCCGCCATCGCTGGTAGTTCTTCTTCGGTTGCTTCGTCCAGCACATCAAACTCGTCCAGGAGGAAAACGGGACGACGATTCTTCCCTAGTACCGCGTAAAGCTGGGGCAGGAAGGTGCGGACGAAAAACAGGCCCCGGTCGTCGAGGGCCTCTGGATCGGGTGGCTCCAGGCCAGCCTGCTCGGCGACGGTGTCGGCCAGATCGGCCAACACCTGGCCCAGAGGGCGAGTGGCCTGGTCCTGCAGGTCGAAGTAGACGGGCAGGAAGGCATCGGCAGGCAGGGTGCGTCGAAGTTGCAGGAGGAGGGTGGTCTTGCCGATACGCCGCTGGCCGAATAGAACCAGAGAACTGGTGGCCGGGTTACGCAGTCCCCGCACCACCCAGTCCAGCGTGTCCTGCCGGCCAAAGAATCCTCTTTCCCCCTGCATAGGGGCCCCCACCACGTAGGGATTAACCGGTTGGGACATATTGCTACTTTTTCCCTGTCAATTCCTCAAAGAGCATCCGGGTACACGCTCAAACTACTTGCCTCACCCCGCCCCCATAGGATTTTACCATGAATGGCACGAATACGCGAACTTCATAAATGCCCCGTCCTGCGTTCAATCCTCTAGCGCAGTACCCCAAAACGCCAACAGCCGCCGGGATCGGCTCCTCTCAACCTGGCTCCAAAGCAGGCTCCATTATACGCGACGGTTCGTCTTCTGGCAATGGGTTGCCACACAGCGCTCGAATCTGCCGCGCTGCGGCTCACTTTCATCGCCTTTGGTGACAGCCGGCCTAGCGGTGAAAGTTCGCCGCCGAGCCAAGCGGCTCTGGACGTGGCAGCCGAGATGGATCGGCACAGCATTGACCTGGCTCTCCATACTGGCGACATCGTCTTCACAGGTGGCATCCGCTCTGGTAACGATAGCACGTGGAATCAGTACGTCCGAGCCTACTTCGACCTGTATCGGCAGAACATGGGGCACGTTCCTTTTTATCCCTGCGTGGGGAACCACGAACTGAACGGCGGTAGTTGTGGGTACCAGGGCTATACCGATGTCTATTGCCTGCCGGAGAATGCATCTCCTGGTGACGAAGAGAAGTACTACTCTTTCGACTGGGGGAACTCTCATTTTGTGGCGCTGGACACAAACCAGAACTACAGCGCCGGTAGCACCCAGTACAACTGGCTGGTGAATGACTTACGGACCAGCACACAGTCCTGGAAATTTATGTTCTTTCATCACCCAGCCTACAGTTCCGGTCTCCACGGCAGCACGAGCGATGTGCAAACCCACCTGGTGCCCATCTTTGAAACCTATGGTGTGGACGTCGTATTTAGCGGGCACGATCACCACTACGAGCGGACCTGCCCCATCCTCAATAACACCTGCACCACGCCCCAGTATGGAGGCGTGGTTTATTACGTCACAGGTGGCGGTGGGGCTCCTCTGTACCCTGCGCTTGGCGATTGGTTCATCGCCTATAGCGATAGCCTCAACCACTTCTTGAAGGTAGAGGTCAATGACTGCTGGCTGCGTCTGGATGCGCTAGACACCAACGGTTATGTCTTCGATAGTTACGAGATTGACCATGCGAGGAGTCTGATCTACTTTCCCATCATCCTGACCGGCCCTATGCCTCTCGCCAACGTGCAGGTAGACACATCAAGGCCAACACCGCCTACCGGCTCGCCAACCACGAGGAGACCAGGGTCAGGATCTCGCCGCTGAAGGTCAACCGGTCGGGGTCTATGTGATCGGCAGTATCGGCGGGCATGTAGAAATCCCTTTCCGCTTCGTCCCAGATGAACTTGATGGTGGGGACGCCCGTGGAAGAGCAGCGTGCAGGTCAGCGGCCGTGTCGTCTATAGAGCGGGTTTCGTTTAGGACACCTGTCCTCATACCCTGGCTTCGCTAATCTGCTCCGGCGAACAGTCCCGGGTGGTACTGGCGGGCAATCTCAACATATTCTATCACAACCCGCTTCCCGCGTCCAATTATGCTGCTGATCTCCTCTGCCGCCATACCCCGTTTCAGCAGCAATTTAACTCGCTCGTAGTCCTTCAGGTAGCGTTCCACGGCTTTCAGGCTGTGCCCTGTCTCACAGGCGACGTCAGGCGGCTCCAGATCCCGCTCGTATAGCCGCACGATCTCCTGCTTGTGCGTCGGACGGCTGCCATGATCCATCCGGTAGCCCTTCATGGGCAGCAACTCGCCCGTCTCCCCCTCCCACTCCCGTATGTACTTCCGTGTGACCTCGTAGGATTTGTTCAAGATGACGCTCAACTCGGCGATGGTCAGCAATCCGCCCTGTTCCTCGGCCGCCTTCACCATCCGCGCCGCTCGTCTCTTGTCTCGTGCCTTGGCCGCCGCGTGGGTTTTGCCTCGCGGCGTCTTCCCATCGGTGCGGGACCGCAGATCGGCCCGGGCCACGAAGGGCAGTCTCACCGTCACTGTCTTGTATTCCTCGGTGCGTTTCCCCGGCTCCGCTTTCTTCCCCTCGTCCGCCGTGCACGTCCAGACCAGAGCACCGCTTCCGACCTGCTCCATCGGCGGGTAGAACTCCTCCATCAGCCCTATCACGTCCTCGACCAGCAGTTGCAGGATGCGCCGACCACCTAGCAGCCCGTATTCCGTCTCCAAGAGGTGCATCAGCGCGCTCTCAAACGTCCGTTTTTCGATGCTGGCATACGGATTCACCCAGCTCATCGCTTCACCTCCCCCTTTTTTCCTCCCTCGAAGGAAGGTTTCTGCCGAGCACTCACCCGCACTAATTCCTCCTCCATCTTCTCTCGCCGGTGCGGCTCCGCCAGCGCCGCCTCGTACACCTCCAGGTACTCTTTCACCAACCGCACTGACGCCTGGGTCAGGAACGCTATTTCCTCCACCGGCGTCCCCTGCCTGTGCAGACACGGCAGACAGGCTTGCCGGTGCAGCACCACGATCCGCAGGAACGCGCTCACGTACCGCTTGATCGCCTGCGGCGAGTGGTGCATCCACCGCGCTATCTTGTCGTACCTCTCCCGATCTAACCACAACTCGATGATCCGCACCTTGTGCGTCTGCCCGCGTCCCACCCCTTTCACGGCCCCCCGCGTCTGTATCAGGTGACCTTCTGCTTTCAGCGCTTTCACTTCCCGTACTATCGTCCGCCGATGCACTCCCAACGCCCGCGCCAGGCCTGCCTGTGGCAGACAGGTCTTCCTGCGTCAGCACTCCGCCTTGCTCCAGTGCCTCCTCTGTCAATCGCAGAATCTGTCCCTGTCGCAGGCCATCTGTCCCCTGCCGCGCTTTCACCTCGGCATCTTCCCCACCCACGTCCACCGTCAGCGTCACCTCTACCTTGTCCGTCTCCTCTAACGGTGGCCCAAACGGTGCTTTCAAACTGCTCACTATCAACCGTATCTGCCCAGGCCGCACCGCCGACGACGGCATGCCGCCAACCAACATCTCTTTCGCTGTATTCAGCAACTCACGGGATACGCGCGGAGAAAAGCGAAATTCTTCCTGCATTACGTGGACAAATGCGGATTCTGGCGTCTTGATTGCCAGACGATCTTGTGTAGTCACTTTGGACACTTGTTTTCCCTCCTATTTATGGCTCGGGGTCACTCCCCTATTCTAGCCACTTGGGGGGTATGTGACAAGTGTCACAATTTTCCGTCCCCTTGCGGGGATTACGGACCAGAGAGGAGAAAGGAGATAGAGAGTTGAGAACCCCACCCGGTCACGGGCTGCTACACTCGCAGACTCCATCGCCCACTCCCACACTCCAGAACACCCAAACCTGAGCGACTGAGCGACACCCTCCTTGACATCCTCTCTCTATCTCAACTCCCTCCTCTCAACTCTCGTCCGTTTCCGTCCCCTGGTATAACCAAATTCACAACATGGGGTACACTATGCCCCAAATCACATCTCGAAGGAGGTTATATCATGGGTAAGCGCACCCGCAAAGAAAAGCAGTTGATCCACATTCAGGGACGCCGGGCTGAGGCGTTCCGCC
>JAUWOI010000208.1 GCA_030612185.1 Anaerolineae bacterium | reverse complement strand
CGCCAATGCAGGTCCCAACTCACGCCCACGAAAGGTCGCACCGATGAAAACAACGGCGGGCTCGGCCTCGCCACCCGCCTTTGCCAGCAATGCGGCCTGCGGGTCGACACGGAAGTCGGCCACCGTCGCGGCTTAAGACAGGCGGGCTATATCTGCCCCATAGGAGATGGCCTCGTGTGCCAGGGATTCTATCCCTTGCCCGCCAAACACGCAGGCGGTCACACTGCCCCCCAGTTCATCTGCCAATCGGCGTGCCGCGCCGATGGCCTCCCAGGAAGCGGCTGCAGGCTGTCCCTTGAACTGTTCTACCCAGACAAAAATGTCGTTGCTCATTTCATCGCCTCCTAGATCACCTTCTCGGCCAACAGTTTCTCGGCCAGAAGTCGTGCTGTCTCCTCGACCGTCTCAGCCTCGATAATTTCAGCTGCGCCCTCGCGCACCGGCGGCGCGAAGACCTGCGGCCAGCGCACGCCAGAGCCGGCTGCGCCCACCTTGTCGGCTTCCGCGCCGACGTCGGCCAGCGTCCAGAGAGGATACTCCATGCGGGCCGCTTTGCGGATGCCGATGAAGGAAGTATAGCGCGGCTCATTGATGCCCTTGGTCGTGCCAACCACGGCGGGGAGTGGGGCCGACACCACCTGTCGCCCCTCCTCCAGCAACCGTTCGACAGTGATGGTCCTCCCATCGGGGTCCAATTCGGCAATCTTGATCACGTACATCAGCGAGGGACAGCCCATCCGCCTGGCGACAGCCGAACCGGTCTGCCACGTCTCGGCATCAATCGCCGACTTGCCGGAGAGAACCAGGTCCACGTCGCCCATCTTCTCAATGGCTTTGACCAACACGTAACTGGTGGCGAGGGTATCGGAGCCAGCGCAAGCGTCGTCCCATACGCGGATAGCCTCATCACAGCCCATCGCGATGGCGTGCTTGAGCGCTTCCAGTGCCCCATCTGGCCCCATCGAGATGACAGTGACCGTTCCACCGTACTTGTCGCGGAGCAGCAATGCCTCCTCCACGGCGTACTCATCCCAGGGATTGATGATCAGTGGCGACTCACCCCAGGAGATATTACCCGCTTCGTCCACCGACATTTTGGCTTCCGAGTCGGGCGTATGCTTGGTACATACTACTATGTGCAAGATTCACCTCCCTAATCTAGTGATAGTTCTCGGAAAGTCACATGGATGACTTTTTGACGGGTAGCAGGCCAATCGTATTGGCCGTCTGGGGCCAGACAACGCCCAACACGGCTGGGCTACTACCCTTTTCCGAGAGAACCCTAACGCGCAAATTGCACTCATAATTATAGCCATAGGCCGCCAGCGCGCAAGTCGGCCATTGTCCGCCTTGCCCCTAGCCCCTTCCCTTCTTGCCTCTCTCCCATCTAGGATTATAATGGCCTCGTGACCCATAAGCCTGAACACCGTCTGCTCATCACCCTCCCGACCCTGGTGCTCCTTGCCGTGGGCCTCGTCCTCATCCTGCGCCCTGCCGACATGACCTATCTCGACCTCCTGCGCCAAGGGGACGAACACGCCACCAGAGCCGAGCGGACCGCCGCCGTCGCTGCCTACCAAGAGGCCACTCTCCTGCAGCCCGGCGATCCGGTTCCCCACCTCCGGCTGGCCCAGGTCTACCTGGAGTGGGGCCGCACCGACGACGCGCTGTCCACCGTCGCCGAGGCCAAGCGGCTGGGCGCAGAGGAATCCGCTTTGGAGCGGCTGTGGATGACCATCTACGCTGCCCGCGTCGACTGGACCGCCGTCATCGAACACGCCCAACGGCTGCTGGCGCTCGCGCCCGCCGACGGTTCGACTGGGCTCGCCGAAATCCCGGACGACGCCGACGCCGCCCGCCACACTCGCGCCCGCGCCTACGTCGAACTGCGGGAGTGGGACGCGGCGGGGGCCGAGTACCAGGCGTTGCTGCACGCCGACCCCACCGATCCCGTGGCTCACGAACGACTGGGGGCGCTGTTGCTCGGCGATGACCCCGCCGCCATCCAGCATCTCTTCTCCGCTCGGACCGAACTGGCGGATCGGCTGCTCGTGACGTTCGGAGAAGCAGATGCAGTGGATGATCCCGCCTACGCCAGCGCGCTTCTGGGTCAGACCCTATTCGAGGCGCAAGAGTGGGCGCTGGCCACGCACCAGTTCGAGCGTGCCCTCTCGTACAATCCCGACTATCCTGACGCCCACGCTTACCTGGGCTACGCGCTCGACCAGATGGGCCGCCCAGACGAAGCCTGGCCCCACCTGCAGCAGGCCGTCACGCTGGCCCCCGATGCGCCTGTGGCCCACATCTTCCTGGGATTGCATTACGACCGGCAGGGCGACTTCTCCTCCGCTCGCGCCGAGTACGAGACAGCCTACGACCTGGACCCCGCCAACCCAGCCACGTGTGTCGAAATCGGTCAGACCTGGGCTGTTGAGGGGCGCTACGTGGCGGCGGAGATTTGGCTTCGAGCAGCCATCTCTCTCCAACCTGATGATCCTGCCCTGTGGGGGGTTCTAGCCCGCTTCTACCTCGATCACAACATCGCTACTGAGGAGCAGGGCGTCGAGGCCGCGGCCGAGTTGGTCCGACTCTCGCCCGACGATGCCCACGCTCACGATCTGCGGGGATGGGTTGCTTTTCAGGTCGGGGATTACGACACCGCGGAATCTAGCCTCCTGCGGGCCATCTCTCTTGATCCGATGCTGGCCCTGGCCCATTACCACCTGGGCCGGCTGCGGGCCGCTCAGGGTGCGTACCAGGAAGCACGGGAACCTTTCATCCGTGCCCTGGACCTCGATACGACGGGTGAACTTGCACCGCTCATTGAACAAGCGATGATGGATTATTCGAATTCCTCTCGCAGCAGCCCGTAGATTACACTAGCCCACTACTTCACCTTCGCATAGGACTTGACAGGGCCATACAGTTGTGTATCATGATGTTGTCGGCCATCACCTTCTGAACTATGTAGTTTCACTATGGGAACCTACTTCTTCAAGGAATGGTATTCTGATGACAACTAGAGCCAAAGTCGCCGTGCTGCGCACACAGCCAGGCACAGTGTTGCAAGACTACCAGCGATTGTTTGAACTGGCTGGAGGGACAGAGGCGCTTGACCCCAACGTGACCACCATTCTCAAGGACAACATCTCGTGGCACTTCCCCATGCCCAGCGCCAACACCACCCCCTGGCAACTAGAGGGCACGATACTGGCCTTGCGCCAGGCCGGCCTTGCTGACCTGGTATGCGTACAGAACCAGACAGTGGTCACCAACGCCTTCAAAGGCGAAGACCTAAATGGCTACATACCGATTCTTCAGCACTACAACATCCCGGTGTTGTACAACTTTAGAGATGAGGACATGACCTGGGTGCCCTATCGGCCCCAGGCTCGGATGATGGCCTTGGATCACGTCTACCCCAAGGGCATCCATCTCCCCGACTATTTCTTTGGCAAAAACATCGTCCATCTGCCGACGACTAAATGCCACATGTACACCACGACCACCGGGGCAATAAAGAATGCCTTTGGCGGGTTGCTCAGTTCCTACCGGCATTATACCCACACCTGGATTCACGAGACGCTGGTAGACCTGCTGGCAATCCAGAAGGAAATCCATCCAGGCATGTTTGCCACGATGGATGGCACGACAGCCGGCAACGGCCCCGGACCGCGCACTATGAAGCCAGAGATCAAGAACGTCATCCTGGCCTCGGCCGACCAGGTGGCCATTGACGCCGTGGCCGCTAAGTTGATGGGCTTTGACCCGCTCAACATCAAGTACATTCGTCTGGCCCACGAGCGCGGCCTGGGGGTGGGCGATATGCGCGAGATCGAGTTAGTGGGCAATGACGTGTCAGGAGAGAATTGGGGCTTTGAGGTGGGCTACAACTTTCACCGCTTCCTGGCCTGGATGGCGTGGTTCGGTCCGACGAAGTTCCTACAAAGACTCGTCTTACGGACCCCGCTGGTGGCTATCCCCATCTTCATATCCGAGTTCAACCACGACTATCTCCACTGGCCGTTAAAGGAAAAACATATCTACGAGAACTGGCGGCGCAATACCCCCTGGGGTGAGTTATTCCAGCGGTACCAGAGGGAAGGCTGCCTGACAACGAACTCGCATTGAGGACCAGAGCCAGGCACACGACTGAAAAAATAAGGAGGAGTAAGATGAAAAACAAGTGGTTCTCCATTGCGCTGGTGATCACGATGCTAATGCTCCTGGTCGGCGTCGTGCCAGCATCAGCAGCACCGAGTGAAAGTGACCCCGTTCACGTCGTCCAGCGCGGCGAGACGCTGTACAGCATCGCGCGCCGCTACGGGGTAGATATGTGGACTATCGCCCGTGCCAACGGCATCACCAACCCCAACCGCATCTACGTGGGGCAGCGGCTCGCCATCCCGACAGGGCGACCGGTTGGCTCTGTCCACGTCGTGCAGCCGGGTGAGACGCTGCTGCGCATCGCACTGCGCTACGGGGTGGATGCGTGGACCATCGCGCGTGCCAACGGCATCACCAATCTCAACTACATCTACGTAGGACAGCGCCTCATCATCCCCGGCACTGCACCGCCCGCACCCCCGCCTCAGCCAACTCCGTCGCCGCCTGCCCCGTACCCCGGCCCCTGGTCCGGCGAGTATTTCGACAACGTCACGCTAACCGGGTCAGCCTATACCACGCGCGAGGACGAAAACATCAACTTTGACTGGGGCTATGGCCCACCAGCAGGCGGGATGCCTACAAATTCCTTCTCCGTGCGCTGGACCGGGACCTCCAACTTCGCCGAGGGCACCTACCGCTTCTACGCCAAAGTGGATGACGGTGTGCGGGTCTACGTGGACGGCGAGCGCATCATCAATGGCTGGCGGGATGGCGGGTTGCGCCTCTACACTGCGGATCGGACTCTGGCGGCTGGCGATCACACGGTTCAGGTGGAGTACTACGACCGCATTCAGGTCGCCCGCGTGTACTTCTGGTGGAAGCAGGTGGCGGGACCAACGCCGACCCCGGGGCCGACACCGACCCCCACCCCGACGCCTGGCGAGGGCTGGTCCGGCCAGTTCTATAACAATGAGACCCTGGAGGGCTCGCCGGTTGCCACCAGCCACGATCCCTGGATCGGGTTCGAATGGGACACCGACAGCCCTATGCCTGGAGTGTGGAGCGATCAATTCTCCGCTCGCTGGACGACGAAACTGTATCTGAAGACAGACCACTACCGCTTCTGCGCCATGAGTGACGATGGTGTGCGCATCTGGGTGGGCGGCGACCTTGTCCTGGACGAGTGGCACGCGAACAACGGTGTCGCCTACTGTGGCGATTATTGGGCTGCGACCGGCACCTATGAGGTGAAAGTTGAGTACTACGAGCACGGGGGTGACGCGTTGATCTATGTGTGGTGGGAGCCACACTAGCCGGCCTTTGACCGCGCCAGGCCCCCTGCGAGTCTGCTGACGGCTGCCGAGCGCAGCAGCGGGTCTTGTCACGCGTTGCACCACTGGACCTGATCGAAGACACAGTCTCGTGGCTCTTCCCATGGGACTCGCGTACAATAATTCTATATAAGTGAGGTAGAGCATGATCGTCACAACCAAACAGTTGTTTGAGCAAGCCTATGGCAAGTACGCTATTGGCGCCTATAATATCAACAATGCCGAGCAGATAATGGGGCTCTTCCGCGGCAATGTCCAGTCCCAGGCTCTGTTCGTCATTCAGATTTCCAGAGGCGCCCGTGCCTACACGGATAAGCAGTTGCTCGAGGATATGATTCGCGCCGCTGACAAGATCTTCCCGGAGGCCATTTTTGCGGTGCACCTCGATCACGGCGACGAGGAGACCTGCTACGATTGCATCGCATCCGGGTTCTACTCCTCAGTTATGATTGATGCCAGCCACTTTCCCTTCGAGGAGAATATCGCTATTACGAAGCGCGTGGTTGAGCGAGCGCACGCTAAGGGGATCAGCGTCGAGGCTGAACTGGGGCAGTTAGGTGGCGTTGAGGAAGATATCAGCGTCGCCGAGGACAAGGTTCACCTGACCGACCCTGAGCAGGCCGTGGAGTTCATCGAACGTACCGGCTGCGACAGTCTTGCTTGTGCGATTGGGACCAGCCACGGCGCATTTAAGTTCTCTGGTGGCCAGTCATTGCACTTTGAGATCGTAGAGGCCATCCAGAAACTTATCCCAGGCTACCCCCTGGTGTTGCACGGGTCATCCTCTGTCCCACAGGAGGAAGTCGAGCGGATCAACGCCGCGGGTGGCGCGCTCAAAGGCGCTAAGGGGGTTGATCCCAAGCAGTATTTGCCTGCCGCCAAACTGGGTGTCTGCAAAATCAACATAGACACCGACGGGCGGCTCGTCTGGGCCCGGGTTCACCGCGAGTACTTCCGCGATCATCCAGAGGTATTCGATTTCCGACCGGTTGGCAAGGTCTTCATGGAAGAGTACGCGAACTTCATCGCTAGCCGCAACGAATTTCTCGGTTCCGCCGGACATCTCGAAGAGGTACGTGCTGCTCTGAACAAGCAGGTCTGAACTGAGTAGCCCGAGCAGTTTGACATGTCACATTGCACAGGTGTTCTACTCCAACGCTCTTAGCCACCGTCCCGGGGGCGGGTCTGCAAGGGAACTCGCCCATGGGACGCCCCCCGAGACGGGGGGCTGGGAGCGATTTAGGGTTAACGTGACATTGTCGAAGTAGCATAGGGGGCGCACCGCGGTGCGTCCCCTGCTTTCCCCTGCTTCCGTCCATGTTCGTTCGTCCCTACGTCACCCTCACGTAAACCGGATTGCCCAGCGCCTTGGCCATCAGCGCGGCGGGTTCCTCGTCCAGTGGCGCTTCCGGCGGCTCGATGACCTCCGCCCGCCAGTAGGTGTCGCCGGTCACGACGACCTGGCACTCGTGAGTAAAGTCGTCGCCGGCGATAGTCGCCTGGCGGATTTCCTGTGCGGAGACCAGCCGCAGCAGGTTCCCCGCGCCGCCCTGCACCCGGCAGCGCAAGCACAGATTGGCACCAGCGGGCAGGCACAATTCGTCGCCCATCGTGGCCTGCTGCCCACCTGCCTCAGCCGTCAGTTCGAGAACGGGCCCGGCCGGCCCCTCGGAGATGAAGACATGACCGGCGCGGAGGCCAGCGATTATGGCCGGCACCAAGAGCGCCTCGGCGTGGACCCAGGTACAGGGATTGCCCACCTCATACCAGCCCAGTTCGCCCTCGTGGACAAACGGCCCCTGGTGGTATCTTCTCAATATTCCGGGGTAGAGTCGGTTCTTGCAGATTTCTGACGTTTCTTTGACGGCAATCTAACGAGCGCGTGGTACAATCACGACAATTGTCTCTCAAGCAGCACACGAACCGATCTTGTGGAGTGAGTA